>JBAVTY010000147.1:0-5313 GCA_049696495.1 Candidatus Nitrosopolaris sp. | reverse complement strand
AGTCAGACGTATGTGCAAATAGGTTCTATCAATACATTGAAGAACTAAAAGACCAGGTATCCGAGTACCTTGACAAACAATTTGGAAGATGGTGCTAAAATGACATTTGCTATGACACTTGACTTATATATTCGTTAGAAATGCTGAGGGTTATTGTTTTTGCCGATATAGCTTTTTCGACAACAATATAAATATGAAAACGGATAACATTATTTTCGTGCTATGGCTAGACGATATCATTACCGTCAAATTGGGTAAATTGTTCTCTATAACTCCCCATATTCTGTGTACAATTTGTACAATTGAATGCATGATACCATTAAAACAAGCGTCTGGCTACACATATATGCTTTAACAACCTGTCAGTACGTTTATTTCAACACAATACAATCATACTTGTGTTACATCATCCGACAGGTGAGAAAGCGACACAGTTCAAGTCCAGTACATGTAAATCCGGTATTGAAAATAGAGGGTATGAGGATTGTCCAATGCCGTCTGCCTACCACGAGGCACACCGTTAGCTGAGCTTCAACTCAAGCCGCCAATAAGCACATCACAAGAGATTGCAAAGATACATGCGACTAGCCAGTGAACAAAATTTTTTAGTCTGGAAAGGCAATGAGTTCAATATTGGGTGCTCTGCCCGTCAACGGAAAGCTAATCATGATTGGTGCGTCTGATGAACCGCTTGAAGTATCTCCGAATTTTTCCTCTCCTGACGTGGATCGATAATAGGTTGGTCCAGCGGAACTTCGATCGATTCACAAGACACGCTCTCTTTTAGTGTTCTTTCTGGTGTAAGGTCTATGAATGAAGTCAGGATCGCAATTCTCATTGGCAACCGCCGCTTTTACAAGTATTTTAAAGGGCATATGCTCTTAGAAAGGTAATAAAGAGTAGTAGAAAGAGCGCTCTTGACAAGTTTTCCTTTGAGGATATTGTTCATGGTGATTCCATATGATGATTTGGACGTTTTAGTGATTTAAAACAATCACATCTTCTTGCCGAACTATTCGTAGGCTACAGTACAGTACATCTTCTTGTACAGAATCATCATAACGCCTGTGGATTGGGCATATATGCTTCTAGTTTTACAATAAAGAATCTTGACTGCAATAATGCTTATAGCTTGTTTGATTATCATAATGATTTTCTCACATTAATAAAGTACAAAATTCCATAAAACGAATCAAGAAACCCTTTATCATTTAGTTAAATAGATGGTATTGTTATAATATTTTATTAGATGAGTAATTCAAACTCTCCTGGTTGGAAGCGTAGCGTGCTGATTGCTCTCGGTGCTATAACTATTGTATTGTCCATACTATTTCATTAGATGACTGATTCCCCTGAATCCAGGGATGACTGTTGTCTCAATCATATACTTACTAGGTATAATCTTAATCATTGTCGGAATCGAGAAAATTATAAGTGGAATATTTGTCGCGAATAAATCACGATGGGGTACCGTAGGACTTGGAGTACTAGCCCTCATCTTCGGTTCTATAGTTGTAGGAGCTCCTGTATCTACAGCTGTATTTGTGATAATTATGTTGGGGATCGGTTACTTTTTGCAGGTATCTCCCATGTAGTAAATGGAACCTATCTACTATCTCTCCCCTTTGATGATGCTTCCGCTTTTTTTCTTTGACGACTGTATGGATGATTATGCTTAGATGTGTTTTTTTCAATAGCTCAGCCTAATTCTATAGGAATACAATAGAAAAACAGATTTCGTATTGAAACACTCGAGAATATCTATAAGTATTACCGTGATGTGAGGAGAAACGCTCGAAAACTATCTTAAACATCAGTTCTCTAGATGAGACCCGAAGAAAAAACCTCGAAAATATCAAAGGGAAACAACAAGATAAGAATATAGAGGAGCAGTATTTCAAAAATGGATATAGAGAGCAGTATTCGCTGATTGTACCAGACCGATACTCTATATATATGAAGAGATTTGTTGATGGAACTGCAATAATTTTTGAATCGATGCCATCTTGATCCTCTGACAATAATACACCAACAGGACGGCAGCTAATTACTGAGTTGGGTAACAAAGAATAATTTCCAAGTATAAATACATCAATTGGATCTACTGCACCATCGTCATGAGCTTGTTCTTCTTTTGTTTGAGGAATAAAACCATAATTACAAGGATAAAACATTGCTGGAAACAATATCCTGTGAACAGATATTCCTCTACTTTTTGGATTTATTTCATATTTGATGCTACTACCTTTTGGAATTTCTACCACTACATTAACTTCCCCAAGATGCTTAAATGAAGAGAGTAGGGGATAGGAGAATTATAAACCACACAATTACGATCCTAACCCTCCCTTCTTCAAGCCAAATCTACTTTTAAAATAATGCGCAAACACGGAATAAATAGGATTGCTAACTCGATACGTTAGTTATAATCGCGTTGATAAAAGTACTATTTCATTAGGAAAGAAAGTAACATTATGACTACCGAATTTATAATGAATAATATCTAATAATCTATCGTAAACGCTACTATAACATAACAAAAATAATTCATCACCGGCAAATGACATCTGAATACTATCGGAAAACATGCTGCTCTAGGACTCCATGAGGTGAAGTCATAAATAAAATGTCGATTATTACTAAGTTACATGTCGTCTACCGATGAGACCCATGAGTGCGAAGAATGCGACACCTCTTTTGAATCGAAGGAAGAACTGGATAAGCACAATAAAGAGGAACATACTGATGACTAAAGCCTTCTCTATTTTTTCATTGTAGTCGTAGTATCTTCGCGTTACGTTGTACTTTAATAGCAGTACCAAAACGTATTTTGTCTTTATTCAATTTTATATTCGCAGGTATAGGTGTTGTTTTCTTGTCACTTTCTCATCGAGATGAAATTGGAAGGAAACTGATAATAATTGAAACATCGATGATCGATAATAGAAGACTTTGACTAACATTGTAACGACCCCTTCTCTTTCTAGGAGAACTCTGAACGAAAACACACAATTTTTGTACTTGCATAGATTCTTTTTTGGGGGAGTTACAACATTCACAGCCCATCTTTTTTATACGTTAGGAATAGTCCAAAAAAAAGTTGTACTGCGTCCAAACAACAAATCAGAGTCTAAGCTACGTGATTTTGGTTACGGATTATGTTACCGTAATATGTCAAACGATGCTTTTCCTGCTATAAAATATCCGTTCTTGACTGTGATCAAGGATGACTATTTTCCTGCTTTAGCTAAACTCAATAATAAAAGGAAAAGACTAGATAACATAGTGCTAGTAATTCATGATCCTCGAGATATTTCAGATAGAATGATCCCAATTATAAGAAAATATAAGATAATCACGATCAGAAGAACTGTTCAAGACTTCTTAATGCAAAAGTATAATTTAGATTCACTTTTTCTTTATCATCCATTTTATCCATATCCTGTAATTTCAAAGAATCCCAAAATTGGTGCAGTTTCTATTTCTAGAATAGGATTCGGAAAAAATATAGACATAATACTCAAGGCAAATAGGCATTTGAGTTCTCAGCATAGCATCAAATTGTATGGTTGTCCTACGAGGATTTATGTTTATCTTAATTTGGGAGGCAAAAAAGGGGATTTCAATAAATTTTATTATGGTAAATTTGACAGGTCCTTTGAATCTCTTTCGAAGATAATCGCGCAGGCTAAATTTGTTGTTGATTTATCAGTAGTCAAACATGATGGAGGTGGGACTCAATATACATTTTTGGAAGCTATCCACAATGATTGTGCTTTAATTCTTCACAGAAGATGGCTTGAATGTCATCATAGAGATTTTAGAGAAAATTATAATTGTTTGGCAGTTGAAAATGAAAATGAATTGGCTGAGTTAATAAGAAAGGATCCTGACACGACCAAGCTTGTACATAATGCAAAGAAGTTGATGGATAGACACACTAACATTAATTGGGCTCAATTAATAGATAATAACTAGTTTGATATCAATTTATTGATCATGATTTAATAAAAGATAGATAGTTAGTATAGTCGACTTAACATATCTTCAGTTATCTCTTTTACCTTCAATAAACTCTGTGAAATTGGATTTTGCTTGAGAATACGACATATGTACAGGAGGATGTTTAAAGCAATAAGCGGAGAGACTTTCAAGTGACCCCGAAATACCCCTCTGGAGTGCTAATTTTGTTCCGCGGATAGCATCTATCATAACACCAGCACTATTATATGCATCAACCACTCTAAGCTTCACATCGACTTCTACCGGCATGTTGCCAAAATATTTTCCCTTCATAGATATATAACATATCTTATCATTTTGTAAGAAGTCCACATAATCTGACGGACCTATACGCATGGGAATGTCGTATGGCGCCATCGCTTCTACCGCCTTGGTCTTACTCACTCTCTTATCGTGCAATCGCTCTTCATCTAGCATATTGTAAAAATCCATATCCCCACCGACGTTGAGTTGATATGTTTGTTCTATCTTTACGCCCCTATCTACAAATAATTTTACAAGAGTTTTGTGTAGAACTGTTGCACCCAACTGACTCATGACGTCATCGCCAGCACAAGTAATATTTCGGCTTTGAAATGCCTGATTCCATTTTGGTGTGGATGCTATGAATACGGGGATAGCGTTGATAAAACAAACACCAGCTTCCAGACATTTTTCAGCGTAGTACTGAGTTGCCAAGGTACTTCCAACGGGAAGATAGTTTAATAGCACATCAACTTGTGTGTCTTTAAGTGTCCTCGTAACATCTACCGACGGTCTGTCAGAAACCCTAACAATTTCAGCATAATGCTCACCTATTCCGTCGAAAGCCTCTGCCTTTTGTATTTTTACATCCATGGTATCTACACTAGATATCTTGATTGTATTGTTGGGTATGGCAAAAATACCTTCTGAAAGATCCTTTCCGACTTTTGAATCCACTACATCAAATGCTGCTGCAAATTCGATATCTCCTGGTTCATATCCTCCTAGATTGTAAGAAAGAAGACCCGTTGGATCTTTACCCTCATTAGCGTAGTAATAAACACCCTGGACAAGAGCAGAAGCACAATTTCCCACACCAGCAATGGCAACTCGGATTTTTCTTCGCATAGAGGAGGTAAGATTTGAGTACAATATATTTATGACTAACTAGAAACCCTCAACACTGCGATAAGATTAGCTATTCTGTGCTAATTGTATGCCATGCATATAAAAGACAGGACTCTCTTCTGTGTACTTAGCAATCTTGATGTAACTTGTTCTCCAAATGACCACTTTATAGTTGAAAGTACTAGTTCCTATGTATCT
>JBAVTY010000146.1:0-2408 GCA_049696495.1 Candidatus Nitrosopolaris sp. | reverse complement strand
TAGATCAATGCTCCCCCGGCAATAGAGAGGAAGAAGACGGAAGTTATAGTTGAAGTCCATAAGCTTCCTAAGACTGTGCCAACGAAGGTAGGACCACCACCAACTAGACCTGCAAGAATTAGGAAACGAATCCTCGGCTTTGTTACTAGACCTGTCAAAGGACCAGCTATTCCAAAGCCCTCTGTAGCATTATGCGCACCAAATCCAATTATCAAAATAATCGCTAGTCCTATTGCTCCTGATGCATATGACTGGCCTATTGCAAGCCCCTCACTAAAGTTATGAAATCCAATTCCAATTGCAATCATCATAGCAAGTCTGTATGCATTCACTTGCAATAGTTGTTGATGCTGGTATTCTCCTCCGCCACTTGCCACTAATCTTTCTGCTCCTGCTGTTCCTCGCCGTTGTTGTGTAGGATTTTTCTTCATGTATCTCCCTTCATAGAATACTAGTCCCAAAAGTCCGATTGCTAACCCTCCAAAAAGAGAAAGAATGATAGGCACTCCTGTTCCCACAGATACCTTTCCTGATAAAGTGTCCTGTGCAACCTTTCCAACTGAATCCCAGGCATGGCTAAATACATCTATAATGAGAAATACCAAAATGCCGATAGCAAATGCGTTGAGAAATCCCTTCTTCTTTGGACTTACGTTTTGAAGTGCAGCTAAAGGTAAACCAAGAAATATCGTGAACCCAGCTATCGAACCTAACAGTAGCAACTGCCAATAATCAATCAATCTTTATTTTGCCCCTTTTTTAACAAGCTGCACGAGTAATACTGGATTTCCATTTGTATAACTAGGAACCGTTCAAAAAATCCTATTATATTTGGCAGAATATCTAACAAACCAAGTTTAACCTTTGAGAGCATACAGACGTTTCTAAAGTATCAAATTTTTGGTGTATATTGGGCAGCTTTAGAACTAGGTCCGTAAAGCGTATTGACTTCATCTTAGGTTACCCTAATTGCTACAGCCGAGTATATATTTTAACTGATGATTCTCTACGATGAGAATTGCATAGACGAACACCTAGGAATAACATAGCCCTTCATCTACATGCTTTCTACAAACGTGCAATAGCATGACGAAGGGAGTCTCTGCAGCCACGTCACCACATACGATACATTGAAGAAAAAAATAATCAAAACGACATCTAATTTGGTGCTTATAGAGGAAATAAAAAAAGAGAAGGTGGATACATTACGTCAGCCAGCCAGTCTGCCTTAGGGACTAGGTGTTACGTAAAAGTATATCTGATTTGTTTGACTTGCTCTTTCACCAATTATGTTGTTGTATGTTACGTTAAGATTCAGCAACTCGACGGTTCCTACCACATAATGAGTCGGAAAGACTCTGACATCAAACTCTTCAAGACTATTTGCCGGTAGTTCAGGAGCACTGATTAAACCATCCGATCCACCTACTATTCCTACCGGTAGGATTGTAGAGAATAGAGTCTGGGGAATGTTCGGACTAGTTATTGCAGAAGGATTCAATCCATTAATGCCAAGTGCTGATTGAACTCCTGGTGTAACACTTGCATCCATATCGTATATAGGAGCATCACCTGTATTTCTAATTGCGAGTCTTACTTTCGTGGTATGTATAATCAATATGAAATGAAATCTAAATATCTATTTCTACTACCAGCCATTGTGAGTCTTGTCTTGGTTCCAACCCAAGCACATGCTTTGTTAGGTTCTGATTGTAGGCTTCTGGATATGCAGACCATATGGACAGATGGGTATATTTTCACTATACATTACGTCACGTCTGGTCATATCAAAAACGTGGGATGGTTACCATCAGGTCAGATTCAGTTACAAGCGACATTCACAACGGCAGACACGGGGGCAGTTTTATGGACAACATACTTCAATCCAGTTCCAGCTAGCTTAGGTGCTGGTGAGGAAGGTGTTTTCACTCTGCCATTCACTACAGATGATCTTGGCGGATACAAAGGTGATTTTCATGTACACGTGAAAATTGTATCAGAATAATCAGCCCTGTTCAAAATGTGAACTAGGTATATTGAACTTGGGCGGTTCTTTGACCATGAAATCTTCGAACTGGAATGTTTGAACAATATCTTCAACATGCTGTCTTCCACCAACTAACCTTTTTTCTTTGTTATTTTCTAGTTCTGGCTTAGCTTCTTCTGTCTAGTATATTATTACGTGTGTGCTTCCACTAAGTATATCGGCATTTGTTATGCGTCTACAACAACAGAACTTCACTTGGAGGAAGAACGACTCAACATCATGATATATTGACGATTTCAACATCTCGATGATGACGGACTAATATTGGCTGTATTTGTTGGGAATATGGGTGAGATGCTCCTACCGTTTGACTGCTTTGAATCACGTCTATTACTTGATGTGTCGGTCTTTATCTCCAGGG
>JBAVTY010000145.1:0-2892 GCA_049696495.1 Candidatus Nitrosopolaris sp. | reverse complement strand
TCGGAGATACAGTAGTAGTAAGGAAAATCAAGGCAGTTCCAGCTGAGAAAGTTATAGTTGCTCCTTTAGAGGCAATACCTCCTATTGATGAGCGCTATCTTGCTGATGCTCTTGAAAGTGTACCTCTCATTAAGGGAGATAATGTCATGGTTCCTTACTTTGGTGGCAGGCTTACCTTTCAAGTTATCGGTGTGACGCCACCGGCTAGCGATGCTGTTTTAGTTACGCAAAAGACAATATTTCATATCGCAGAGAAAGGTGAAAAGTTACGTGGGGTTCCACAGGTTGCATATGAAGACATTGGTGGCCTAAAGGAAGAAATCCAAAAAGTTAGAGAAATGATTGAACTTCCGTTAAGACATCCAGAAATCTTTGAAAAACTAGGTATAGAAGCTCCAAAAGGTATACTACTATATGGCCCTCCTGGAACTGGCAAGACCCTTTTGGCAAAGGCAGTGGCGAATGAAAGTAATGCTCACTTTATTAGTATCTCCGGTCCTGAAATAATGAGTAAATTCTATGGTGAATCTGAAGCACGTCTGAGAGAACTCTTTAAGGAAGCAAAGGAAAAGGCGCCTTCTATAATATTCATAGACGAAATTGACTCTATTGCTCCAAAGAGAGAAGAAGTAACTGGCGAAGTCGAAAGAAGAGTAGTCTCACAGTTACTTTCATTGATGGACGGCCTTGAGGCAAGAGGTAAAGTCATTGTAATTGCAGCTACTAACAGGCCAAATGCACTCGATACTGCATTAAGACGTCCTGGTAGATTTGACAGAGAAATTGAGATTAAGGTTCCTGATAAACGTGGCAGATTGGAGATACTACAGATTCACACGCGTAATATGCCTCTAGATACAAATGTAGATCAAGATAGAGTTGCAGCAGTAACCCATGGATTTGTAGGTGCAGATCTTGAATACTTGTGCAAGGAAGCAGCCATGAAATGTTTGAGAAGATTGTTGCCTGAACTTAATTTAGAGGAGGAGAAACTTGCGCCAGAGGTATTGAACAAACTCATAGTCATGATGAGCGATTTTGAGAACGCGGTAAAGGAGGTAATGCCATCTGCTATGAGAGAAGTCTATTTAGAATCGCCGGATATCCCATGGACAGCAATAGGTGGTCTAGAAGAGGTCAAGCGCGAATTGCAGGAAGCAGTAGAATGGCCTTTGAGATATCCAGACCTGTACACAAAATTGGGGCACTCAATGCCAAAGGGTTTGTTAATGCACGGACCATCCGGTACAGGAAAGACACTACTGGCAAAAGCTGTAGCCACCGAATCTGAAGCCAACTTCATCAGTGTCAGAGGACCCGAATTGCTAAGTAAGTGGGTTGGAGAATCCGAGAGAGGTATCAGAGAAATATTCAGAAGAGCAAGACAAGCTGCGCCATGTGTAGTATTTTTTGACGAAATTGATTCAATAGCTCCTACGAGAGGTATGGGAGGCGACAGTATGGTTACAGAACGTGTTGTATCACAATTACTTACAGAATTGGATGGAATTCAGGCATTATCTGGCGTAGTAGTTCTAGCAGCAACAAACAGGGCCGACATGATCGATCCAGCATTAGTCAGACCAGGAAGGTTCGACAAGATTGTATTCGTACCTATGCCTGATAAGGCGGCAAGACTGAAGATTCTAGAGATTCATTCGAAGGACAAACCAATTGGTCCTGATGTAGAATTATCTATGGTTGCTGAACTTACTGAGGGCTTTAGTGGTGCTGATACAAGTTCCGTTGCAAATACTGCAGTTTCACTTGTGCTACATGAATACTTAGCAAAATATCCAACACCAGAAGAAGCAGCAAAACACGCTTCAGAAGCTCACGTAATGATGCGTCACTTCGAAGAAGGAGTAAAGAAGATCAAGACTCAAAGAGAAGGTAAACCTGGAGAAAAGGTCACTGCTTACTATAGATAAAAGATTGAGCGAAACTTCCTTTCATTTACTTTCACACGCTATTGACATAAAGAAAATATATAGCGAAATTCCATCTGTGGACATGAGTACGATATTTCATTTAATATCGCAGGCTGTCTTACTTTACCCTATGGTGTACCCCATATAGTGGGGAATTTCCAAAGTGACTTTCAGTCTTAATTGGACTCCACAAGGACTAAAGATTGAGCAAGATCTCACATCAAAGAATAATATCTTTTCTGACAATCAATACTATATGCATCTGGAGGAACCAATCTTGGAAAGTTTATGTTTCATAGATGATACCGGCTTTATGTTATCTACTCTGCAAATTCTGAAGCGCAACAAATAACGGTAGATGCTAAAACACTCATAGCGCAAACTCAAGACAGAATGTGGAAAGCGCTAAAAAGACGTTACCAGTATGATTCAAATTTGAATCCTGCTCAGATGTTTCTCCTGAATCAGACAGAAGACTAATCTAACAATTAGAAAAGGTTAAGGAAGAGCGCGTTAGCCAAGTCATGAAGGAAGAAAATGTTCGTATTGAACAGGAAATAGAATGTCCTCGATCAAAGACGCGCTTCTGCGAGGAATGCAGCTTTTAGCTTCACGAGTAATAACAATTACACAAAAAAAACAATATTACGAATGTTCAGAATTGAAACAATCGATTCAATTGTAGATTGAGAAAAAAAGGTTAAGCAGCGATTCAGCAGAGGTTTATTCCACTTAGGTGTCGTCTTTGAAAGTGATCTCTCTGTGAAATGCCATCACAAAATCGCCTGTTTTTAGAAACACCCCATCGGCAAGGTGGAGTCGTAGAAGGTAAGGTTAACAGACAGTTTTAGCAATTTTCAAATACAATGAAAAACAATCTTATATTATGGGGCAAAAGCAAGCTTTTGAAAAGACCAAACATAAACAAGAAATGCTAGCATTTGGCGATATCTCACCTAGG
>JBAVTY010000144.1:0-8663 GCA_049696495.1 Candidatus Nitrosopolaris sp. | reverse complement strand
CACCCTGTGTTTGTCTATATGGTAAATGGAAATATGCTCTCATGTAACCTAGAAGCTCAATAAATGAATCTGGGTAGCAGTAAGGTTCGCCAACCTTACCAAGGTTCATTTGAGATAATTCATGATCTCATCCATCAAGTACATCAAAATCCAAGAGCACTTGACCACGTCTGACTAGAGATTCATTATACGACGGCCACTCAACCATACCTGAATAATTATTACTAGCAAGCTAAATGTCGAGTGGTCAAATGAGTACCACGTATAACACAATTAATCATGCAACAAAGCACGAACATATATCGAATATCGGTTTTAATAGTCTGACCCGACAAGAAGAGTGATTGACTGTTTAACACTTTTGCCAGATAATTCCTCAGCATAACTTCAATCACTCATTGAACGTTAGAAGCCAATATATTCTGGATTAGTCTATCAAGAAGTATGACCGAAATAAATATTCAGATAAAACATTTAATTCTCGTAACGATTGCCCTCGCTGTTTTTCTTATTGCTATTAGTATAAATAATTACAATATGCCCCAATCACTCGCTTCCAAAGGCAATAATATCACAGGTGAAAAACAATCTGAACAGCAACAAGACTTTAATACATGTGTAAATAAATCCATGGACAAATTATTGAATGGCTTTCTGAATTTTAGCGATCCAGATCCGGTATCCCACTGCTTTGATCAATTCTTCAAGAACAACATAAACAATGGAAACGGTACCAACAACAACGGCGGTAATAATAACAACCTCAATAACAATTCTAGTTTCGCTAACGTATGAGGGGTACGTTGTCTGGAATAAGGTATTCATGAATTTGCAACAATCAACAACGTGCATACTGCTCCCGATCTCAAACGGAGTGTGATATGATGCTTTCCAGGTATTTGTTGGATTATTGTTTCTGCGCCTATCATGGCCTAGAACACAACAGAACTCTGGTGATGACTTGAACATGGTTGTACACAAAATTGGATTCATGTCAGCTCCTAGAAATGAGAATGGCATTAAAGAGTAGTTTGCCTCAATTCAGATCTCTTTTTTTTTGTGTATCGGACATCTTAACTCGCAGTTTGCAGAACTGAATTCTAAAAGAGATAAAATTTATGTAATGTGCAATGAAGGGCTGGCATCTTACTAAATATACTGTCTAATCAGTTAATCAGTCATAGAAAAGCTCTGTAGGACTCGTACCTACTTCTGTATGATTAAGCCAATGTCTAGCAGCAATCTGTTTGGTCTGAGTAGGCAAGTGTGAATAATACTGTGGCATAATGTTATTAGTAGGCAGTAATATTAAATATTTGTAGAAGCGTTTTTACGTAGTTGACCTTAAGTAAATCGTTACTATCGATTAACTTCGTAGTATTGGCGCTAATATCTTTGGCCCTGACGCCAACTTACATGTATGCACAGAGTTCTGATAATTCCACCTTTATATTATTGGGCAACAGTATGCATCCAAACATACGTCAAAATGATGGAGTAATTGTAGATAGTCATATTCCTTTTAATAGTCTGAAGGTTGATGATATCATAGTTTTCAGAACGTTTGGTACAATTGACTCAGGACAGCACATAGTTATTATACATAGAGTAGCTCGTATAGTAACTGATAGTCAGGGCCACAAAATTCTCAGGACTAAAGGAGATGCTAATCCTGATTCAATCCCTGCACCAGATTATCCTATCTTTGAGCAAAACTACATTGGTAAAGTGGTTAATGTCGTACCACAGTTAGGAATAATTTCAGCTGACAACTTTTCGGCTGCCAATAGCGGAGTAGGTAACAATGCTACCGACAACGGCTAGCGTTGTAAGCCAGAGAATATTGAGGATTTTTTCAAAAAATATAAGGGCTACATCTATGTCGTAGATAGTTTGACGATATATAATGATAAACAAATAGAACGAGTATCGCAAAACCAAGTATTAACAGTACATCGAGTTGATGAACAATCTTAGTCATAACATATAATCCACGGGGTTTTATCGGATCTTTGGAGCAAGACCCGGAGAAACAGTGCTGAGGGCGCAGTAGGTGTAATCCTATATTGGTAATATGTTTCAAAGAGAAGGTTACAACAGGAGCTAAAAAAAGACTGATAAAATTCTATTCTATCAAATCATCATTGGTTGTTCGAATGATTTCACAAGAAACATCAGGAGAAATGTCATAGAGATTTGCGTTTGTTGGTACAAGGTGCGGCCCCAGTGAGTCAGTCAGACCGATCAGACGATCTTTATGAGTTTGCAATAGCCATAACAAAAAATGTGGAGGGCTTGTTTTGTGCTATAATAGCATACTAATACCTGCTACTTTGGTTCCTTAGGGGGCACTAGTGGCTCTGTCATATTACCGCCAGCAGCAGTAGCGTTAGCGCTTGTCATATTACCGCCAGCAGCCTGTGCATGTGCTTCACTACCAGTGTACAGCGCAATTGTTAAGAATGCCGTCAATATTATTGACGTCGTTATCACTAACGATATTTGTTTGTACATTAAAATGCTTACAACAAAAAAGTATATAAGGATTGTATCTAATTTGTTTCTATATAAATGCCCTTTTTCCCTTCTCAATAAGGATAATACCGTCACCTATCTCTTCATTCGGATTCTCTTATCCTATCGTATTATTCTCACTTTGCTGATATTTCGTATCAATTTATTGGATATTGCTGTAGCTATGCTGATCCCTATAACTACATCAAACGATGAATTCTAGTAGAACTATTACTAGTACACCTGGTTCACAATCTTTTTATTTTCACATTCGTCGTAGTAGATACCTATGATCTCAAAAAAACAAACACTAACTTTGAGTAGTGTAACTATTGCAGCAGTAATAACACTGTTTGCATCAGGTCCATTAGTAGCAGCCCACCAAGCATTCGCATGTGGCGGAGGCGGAGGTTGGGGCGGCGGCTGTGGCTGTGGCTGTGGCGGAGGTTGGGGCGGCTGGGGCGGAGGTCCGTTCTTTGGCGGCGGCTTCGGCGGCTTCGGCGGCTTCCACCACTTCGGCTTCGGCGGCTTCCACGGCGGCTTCGGCGGCTTCCACGGCGGCTTTGGTCGCGGTCGTTGATATCTGGTAGCAACAACCAAATATCAATAACTGAAAGGTAGAAGCGTCCACTCTATTTTTTTCACTAATAAGCCGTGGATATTCATTTGAATGTGTGGAATGAGTCCAGAAAACTAACGTTCTTAAATATCACCAATTGTTTGTGATCATTATGCATGTAGATGATTTTGCCGAAGTCGCAAAAGTTAATGATATCTCTCCCGGCCACATGGAGCATTTTGAACTTGACGGAAAAGAAATATTGATTACTAGTGTGGAAGGAAGATTTTATGCAATGGATGATAGGTGTGGTCACATGACTAATTTCAATGGGAAATCAAGATACTACTCTTACATGTGGATTTCACGGAGCACAGTTTGAAGTCGCTACAGGTAAGAAGATTGGAGAACCAAAGCTAGAATCCCCAGAAAGAATGGAACCGTTGCCAAAAAGTTGGCAGAAATATTTGGAGTATATCTACAAGATGATGGCACCAATAAAGACTCATCGAAAGACTTATGAAATTAGCGTCGAAGGCGACGAAATAAAAATCAGAATATTGATATAGATAGAATTTGCTCTATTGACTCGACTAACGACTGGAATGGATCCTTGCGATCTTAATTGAATATTCTACAATTGATCTAATTACCTTAACGACCAGCTTTTTCTTTCTCTTGTGTGATAGTAGCAACGGGACAGTCCTATCCTATAATATGTAGTGAGTTTGGATATCACTACGGATAATAAAATGGGTAGTTGACAGTTTTATTCCTAAACATAGTATGTCTAAAATTCAACAAATATCAGCTAATTCGGATAGCTTCTAAGTGGAAGAGTAAACGTAAAGGTTGTTCCATTACCATCAGAATTATTTTCAGCCCATATCTTGCCTCCATGAGCTTCTATGATATTTTTGGAAATAAACAATCCCAAGCCAGCACCTGAAAAAGATTTCGTCCTAAACTTTGAAAATAGTTCTGGTAGTATTTCAGGATCTATGCCAGTACCTGTATCCTTTACGCTGATAAGAATGTAATTGTCATTTTCGTCTATTTTTATTGTAATAGCAATTGTCCCTTTCTTGGTAAATTTAATAGCATTACTTAATAGATTAGAAATGACTTGGGACATTCTTCCTTTGTCTGCTTCTACTTCAATATCTTGAGGTTGATATAACAGCTGAACACTCCTGTTCAAGTCTTTACCTAATATTATATCATCCAAAGCGTTTATTATTATATGATTTAGGTTGAATCGTTCTTTCTTCAACTCTAGCGATTTACTTTCGATTTTTGTAGCATCTAATATATCGTCTGAAAGGCGATTCAATCTCTTGGCATTTCTATTGATGGTATGCAGTAACTCGCTATATTGCTCAATACCTCCTGACTTCAAAAGAAGAAGCTGCGATAAACCTAGTATTGGCTGGATGGGTGTTCTTAATTCATGAGCTGCCACATTAATGAACTCTTTCTGAGCCATAGCATGAAGCTTTAATTGTTCATGTGCTTTTTTTATGTCTTCATATAATTCAGTCTGTTTCCATAAATTCTCAAATATTGCAACATAAGACAAAACTCCCGCGTTGCTATTAGAATATGTTGATAATCCTATTGCTTCATCAAATGTTGTTTTTGAATCATCTTTTATCTCCATTACTAAGGAAAACTTTCTATCTACTACTAGAAATGTAGCTTGAGTGCCAGATGTTTGTTCAATATGCCTGACATGAAAATTGCTATGTCGTTTTCTCAACTTTTGTAGTATATGTTCAGTCGATTTATGCGCAGGCACCAATATTCTAACTTTTGCGTTTCTGTCTTTAGCGAATTCTAATACTCCTATTCTCTCTTGTCGAAGGAAAGCATTGGTAGTCGGAAACATCAATAGTGTTTCTTTTTCACCATTTTTTATCAGCTTCAGATACATTTCTCGTACACTATTTGAATTTGGGATAACTTCAATAGCAGTTCTCTCGACTCCTTCCTCAATTTCTCTAATTCTCTGCTCAGCTGGTATTGCTTTGTTCCAAAAAGTATCAAATACATACTGTTGGTGTTCTACAATTTCTTTGACGTTACTGACAATAATTATAGGGGCTGGTTGTGTTTCTTCCTGTGAAGCTGTTGGAGCAAGATATTCACTTTCGCTTATCATAAAATTACCTTTTATACCATCAAGATGGCGAAGCTCATCAACGATTTTCATTATTTCTTTGCAAGAAGATAGATTATCATTTGTGATTTCGGTAAGATATCGTAATTGCACACCTTTATTTTTAGCCTCAACAAATGACTTTCTTATTGGTTCAATTTCTATCGCTAATTTTGGTCGCGTATGGTCCATATACGTATCAATTTTGTTTTTTACTTCAGAGAAAAAACAGACTTCTGTATCTAGTACATTCTCAGTTCCATACAATAGCTCTGTCGTTTCTATAACGGATCCTTCTTCAATTTCTCTTATTTTCTGTTCTGCCGGAACTGCCTTATTCCAAAGGATCTCAAATATATAATGCTGTTGTCGTAGATCTTCTCTGATATTGCTGTAGATTGCATATGATATGGTTGGTTCTGAACTGATATGACTAGAAGTAGCAACATATTCTGTCTCACTAATTCCGAAATTTCCCTTCACGCCATCTAGATGACGGACTTTACCAATTTTCATTATCTCTTTACAATGAGGGATATTATCTCTTGTAATTTCAGTAACAAATCTTAGCGTTATCTCTCTCGTTTCTTTCGCATCCAACAATGCTTTCTTTATTGGTTCAATTGCAAAAGCTACGGATAACGATTTAATATCTGCACAATAATTCCATTTGCCCTTTGTATTGTGAATTGCTTGTATATACGTATGAATTATACTATCTGTATTACGTAATAACTCAATTCTTCCAACACTAGGGGTATTTTTAGCATCCATCGCAGTTTATTTTAATTTTAAAAAAGATCAGACGATATGAGCGAGTGATAAGACCTATTCACTTTTGTACAAAAATTATTTGACAAGCGTACTAGACTACCTCCTGTGGCCAGGACTATCCTGGGTTTTTGGTTAGTCTAGGACTGGCTAACTAGGATTGAGAGAAAATAACAATCGAACTAAAATTAACGTGATAAATCTGATATCGAAATATAAGTGTCTAAAAATATGTATTTAGTTGCATTTGTTAGGGTAACCGCCTAAGTAGTGAGCATGTGCTCTGACAATTTGCAACGAACAGATCGGATTTGTGTTTCTGTTTCAATTGTAAAATGATGTTAAGAGATAAGGAGAAATAAAAGAAGAACAATAGAAGAGAAAGGAATTAAAACAGTAAAGGAAGAACATTAGAAGATATTGCTGAATTGGATTGTACTTGGGGCCAAGCCTGTAGTGCGCTTAAATCGTGGCAATCGTATCGTATTGTGTTACCGTACCGTAACGATCTCGAAATTGATAAAAGCCAGAATAAATAACATTCGAGAAAATTATTACGAAAAAGGATGAGGTATAGCAGTTATTAACTACCATATATTTGTATTATATAGTAGGAGCAAGATTACAGTAGATTACATAATGAATCTGATTCTATAGAAGTTACTATATTTCAAAGCTCGTCTCTTATTTTAGGTATAATAACTATGATCGCTTTAAGTCTGCTTCCTAATGTTTTTGTACTGGCCAAGGTAGAAAAAGATGTTCCATCTGAAAATTATACTACATTGGCTATAGACCCATATTATATTAATGCATTAACTAGTAAAGCTGTAACTCTTGGCAGCCTAGGAAATTATACTGGAGCTATTGAATATTATGATAAAGCACTGACGATACAACCTAACGACAGTTATGCATTAGATAACAAAGGTCTAGCTTTTGATAATCTAGGAAACCATACTGGAGCTATTGAATATTATGATAAAGCACTGACCATAAATCCAAAGTATGAAGCTGCATTAGATAACAATACCTTTCTTCATGAAGTAAACGAATCTTTTTCAGGTAATAATATCTATCTTCATGCGAAAGTCGCAGTAAATGGCTTTGAGGTGAGGTCGGATATAGCATTAACAGGTCAGCAACAGGCAAAAGGATTAGATATCAAAAATAACTTGACAGAAAACCAGGGAATGCTTTTTGTTTTTCAACAACCATATAGATATGGATTTTGGATGATGGGTGTGAAATTTCCTATAGACATTATTTAGTTAGATAACAATGGCATGGTCACGCATATCGAACATAGTCTGAAGCCTTGTCCTCCCACTAACTCTAATCTTGTATGTCCAACATATTTTCCAGAAAAAGACTCACTCTATGTATTAGAAACTATAGTCGGATTTTCTATGAAACATAATGTTAGATTAGGAACTCATATCAGTTTTGAATTAATCAAGTAAGCCAACCAATCGTTGTTCACATTCCTAATTCATTTCAAGTGATATTGTATCAGATATTGAGCTCGTACTGGCTGTATATAGCAACTGACATCGCATCTGACGAACGATTTGACGACGGTTGGAAAAGAGCAAGAATGCTGATGGTACCAAAATGCTATTCACATATCAATTTAAGTTTCATTCTACAACGTGGGCTGTCCTTTTGACGTGACCTGTCAATGACCCAATACAAATCGATAGGTCTTAGATGTTAGATGCTGAGCCCTTTCCTTCATGTTCGTTTGGATATAAGAAGCATGGATATGTCATTACTCTAATTATGTCATCGAGTACCCGGTACATGAAAATAAATAGATTAGCTAACTTGTAAATCATCTGAACAGTATTTTTTGGAATTGGCATGTTTGAGTATTCCTGCTTTGCGTCAGTCAGGACTAGAGATATACCAAATAGCATATGTTTTCTAATTAAATCTTAATTAACTGGTCTTATATTTTGTACAAGAAAGGCCATTTCCAGGAAGTTTTTGGAGATGAAAAGATATCACCTTGCAAGTATTAGTTAGAAAATTTATGCTAATTGGGATATCACTCAATAGATATCATCTTATTTTTTCAACTAATTTAGTAATTTAAACGGGATAGCAAAGCATGTTTAATTCAGATTTGAATGTCCTACAAGTCCCGGAAATGATTAAAGTTATATAAAATCTAAAAAACTTTAAACGGTATATTTAGGATTAAGGTTTAATCTATTGAATGCAGATAGAAAGGACAAGAAAAAGACAATACTAAGAACAATTCGTATTGCTAAGGAATTAGATGATGCTCTCGATAAAGATGCTAAGGAATACGATATTAGTGAAAATGCACATCGTCTCTGTTATAGATGGTAGGATGGGTATCCCTACTTTCTCAATTCTTCACTTAGGTCAGTATACCATTTTAGTCCAGAACTTGTCATTTTTTCATCTTGTAGTGCTATATCGCGAAGAGACTCTCAGTGCGTTTGGTCTTCAGATATTCGAGTTCTTCTTCTGTTACAAACTTTGAGAGCTAGCAGGTATTAAGGTAATTCAAGTGTCAGAAGCAAGGACTTCACAATATTGCAGAAAATGCTATCAGAAAGGTGTACGAAAGATACAAGGATTGTTTACCTGTGCTAAATGCGGTGAAGAGAATGCTGATAGAAATGCCGC
>JBAVTY010000143.1:0-4403 GCA_049696495.1 Candidatus Nitrosopolaris sp. | reverse complement strand
TAACGTGGAGTTGCAAGGAAACACACGCGGCTACTCTTGGCTTAGACAAAGATATAGAGGTTGTTGACCTAGAACTTATTGACCTATGCTGTTCTTCTGCTGACCTAGAACTTTGAAGGATTTTTTTGCAGTTTTGTTGTCCCTGTCCTCCACCTAGTATGCTATGGATGATACGTCTATATTTAACACGTTTCAAAAGGTAATCGATGGGCCTTTTACACCATAATATGAATGTCTGTGATCAGTGTGGCGAAAAATTTGAGACTTATGAAGAACTGATAGCACATGCGAGACATGTACACCATCATGCGATTGTAAAATGTCATGAGTGTGGCAAAGAGTTCATTCATGAAAAAGATAGGCTCCATCATGTCAGAGAAGTACATGAACAAAAGGTAGATCATCGAACTCATAAATGGGAACATAGTCAGACACCAGGTAATCCGCAAACAGATGTTGATGAACATATGCGAAACTTTGGCGATAATTTTTGAATGGGTATCTTATTTTGGAATCACACTGGCCTCAATATAGTCATAGAGGCAGCTGGTAGCAACGGTAACTATAGTATGATAGACGATAGACCGAAAGCAATGCGAGTTTCCTAAATAAACAAAACCTATAATAAATATGCCGGGCGCGGAGATGGAGCACCATTTCCAAGAGATGACATCTCTTCCTGAAGATTTAGAGGAGACTGTGCTCTCATAGTCATCAATGAATTATATTCGGTATTAGTGATTGACCTAATCTTCTTGTTAGCTCCGGGTATGGGGATGTTGCTAGAAAAAGCCGCCGTTTGGATTGACAATGCCATAAAGGTAATAGAAAACACAAAAAGAGCATCGCTAAAAGAAATGACATGCTCAATTTTGATTTGATTTAAGTTCATTACACACGTTTCCCTTAATGAACAAATTGGAAATAGCGTCAGCCTTAAAAGTTATGGAATTTTAGGAGTTCAAAATGCTCAACTTCGCTTTGAGCAACAATTACAGCTAATTCGTTCAGCTCCTGATCTGTAGCACCAAACATCTTTGCCACCTCCTGGCATAAGTTTTTTGGTAGAGTCCATGACATATCGGATATATGACATATTGGATATGTCATGGAGTCTCTATTTCTGAAACCGGAAAAATAATGATGCGGCGGACAATCCATCGATGCCTGAAAAAACTATCTAGTGAAGAAGTGATTGTAAACATAGGTGGCAAATATTCCTTATCTGAAAGAGATCTTCGGTCACAATGGGCGGTATTTTTGACAACTTACAAAGCAAAGTACCCAGATTACCCATCAACGAAAGTTTGCGTAAACTATACCGATTAACATAATTTCGTATAATGGTATTTGCTAAATTACTAGCAAAAATGCCTTATACACTTGACGAACTTATGTTAGGCAGTATAGTGGTTGTATTTGGTTGCGTGATTTTAACGAGTATCGCTTAAACATGAGAAGAGGATCTATATCGTTTCGAAGATATTCTGCTTTCCACTGCAGATGTTTTAATTGGTGGTTGTTGGCAAGTTCCAGCACATTAATTATTTCCTGTTCTCCCATCCCTAGATCATTTAGTATTTTGTGTAATCTCAGAATTGAAGAAAGGTAGGGTTTTATTTCTTCGTAGACCTCGGCTAGTTCATGCATATTGTTCAGTTCCCAAAATTCTCGATATATTGCTTGTACGTGATAAGCTGGAAGATCCAATGCAATTACTACTTCTACTGGTGTCTTACCCTCTGATAACAATTTGAAGGCCTGTGATCCTTTTGACTTCGGTTCGGTATCGATTATTTCCTTATCGTTGGTATATCCTCTCTCGATCTACTTCCGACTTCAATCTGTTTATTATGGCCCCTATATCACGAAAGGACATATGCATTAGTTTAGCAATTTCCCTTATCGATCTATTCTCTTTGTAAAGTCGGATTACATATTCTTCCTTTTCTTCCCTGCTCATATCTAATAGCCCACGCCAAGGTTTACCTCATCTATTATAATAGTAAGAGTACCTAATAGCTTTTTTCCCTGTTTCCCGCTGTTACCATCGTATTTAGGCTTAAAAACTATGGTGCTTAGCCCTGCTTTTAGCTGCTAGCCCTGT
Organism: Candidatus Nitrosopolaris sp.; assembly: GCA_049696495.1. Lineage (GTDB taxonomy): Archaea > Thermoproteota > Nitrososphaeria > Nitrososphaerales > Nitrososphaeraceae > Nitrosopolaris. The sequence goes on along the minus strand of JBAVTY010000143.1, from coordinate 2,296 downwards.
TACCTGACGGATGGAATCGTGCAAGAACTACCAGTCCTATATGTACCTCAGAAAACCACATGTACTTTAGAAAAATAATTTAAAATCTTTACCATAATAAGATCAGTTTGAAACTCGTACTATAACCGCTGCTCTGATGTAAGAAGCTATTGTTTTAAACCCCATGCCTTCTGCATTACCTGATTCAGGATACGCTTCACCAAATGGATTTAATATAACTGAGAAAGCACTATTGCCTATATGCGACGGACACTTCACTTAGATAATAATATCATAATTAGTAAGTAGGTCAGCCAAATATTTCAGCAACGGTTAGAATCCCATTCGACCGGAGCTACGTCGTAGTCCAAAAAAAGCCGAATAGGAACTTGGTGGGTTTTTCATGACTTCACTGTATATTTGGTACCTTTGTGAATAGATGCCGACGCCATTCTTTTTCCCATCTGTTAGCCTGTTAGGCATGACTAATTAGGTATGCCTATTATTTATAGTAACTTTCGATTCTCGTATCTGAAAATGAAATTTAAGGATGAGCGGAAGTCTGTTACATGGAATTTACGTCGAGGGAGCGAGTAGTGTTACGTATGTTGTGCAGAAGCGCGATAATACTTGAATCTTTCGATGATGATACTCATAGATAAAAGCACATCAGTAAGTTCGTGAAACTTGATACCTTTGTGAAAGCCAATATGTTGAAAGATAATCCTACTCCTCTTGATTGGCTGTATTTCACCAAACGAACTTTACCTTTCTAGTAGTCGTAATTCGTTGTTCGGATGAAGGAAGACGAAGACTTCTAAGAATTTTTATGAACTAACTAAACGATCTGATTTTAGAGTGGATAACTACCCTACAAAACAAAAACCCCCACATTTCAGGAGATGTCAGATTAACTGGGATATCGGTGTTGGCTGTTTATTCTACCACAATAGGGACAGAATATAGTATCAAAAAAGATGCTGTACAAGCTGAATCACTAACTCACTTGGTCAAGTCTCAAGATTGGTGGGGGTGACTATCAAGCACAAAAATTAAGAGAAAAGATCTTTCAATTGGATATAGACAATCTGAATAATACTTTGAATCAGTTACCAACAGCATCCGTACCTCACAAGACGCAAAATACCAATCCTACCTTTCCAAGCTGCATGGCGACAAATAAGCCTCTTGCAAACTGAACAGTCCATATTCATTAAAAAATAATGGACACTTCACTTACCAGTACTACCGCCTAAATTTTGATAATAACAATTGTCCGCTTTTTCTACGGCTGGGGGGTCTTCATGTGTTCTTGATATACAACTGTAGAATTTATTAATTGCTTTGTCTAGGTGGGATTTACCCGTATCTACAGGTTCTTGGATTACCTGGCCTACTCCTCCGTACCCCATGCCTCCGTACGCGCTTTCGTGACCGACTCTGGCCGCAGCGGAATTAACATAAATATTTGTGGTTGGAATGGACAAAATCATAGTAACAGCAATCAATAACAGTCTATTACTGTATACATTATTTCTCGCAATATCGATCATCCTTATCGGATCAAAGGACAGGCCTTATAATAGTGTTATTTAGAGAATAAAAGTAGCGAAGAATGTGACTTCGTTTAAACTCAACAAAGGCCAATTTCCATATCAAAACATGTCTATATTGTGGTTTGCTTTCATGTAGACGTCAAATATAGATGTTAACCAACGACGCTGAACCAACCCGAACTAGTAGATGGGCGAGTAGAAGAATTAGATGAACGATGAGTCATTGCTGCTGAAACGTATTGATTAGTAAGCACTATCAACAAATCTATAGAAGGTAAGCTCTAGCGGCATCCTAAACTTTTAGCAACAGAATAAGCTTATTGTAGTTTTTCTAAGATTTTATAAGTCTTCGATTCACCATCCTTGATTGAACTCCTTATAGTTTCTAGCGAAAAGTCAGTATTCTCGTAGAAGTGTGGAAAATGGTCATCTCTAGTTACGTGAATTATTTCCCTTATTTCTGCACCACGTTCACGTTTCATTTTAATGTATGTATGACGAATCTTTTCTAGTCGTTTCTTATCTATTCTAGCAGGATCGATATTTTTGTCGATTATCTGCGACAATATACCTCAGATATCGCGTTATTACTTTAGACATTTTAATTTGCTGTTGAGATTTATCGGAAAACATGATAAGTCAAGTGTCATAGCAAATGTCATTTTAGCACCATCTTCCAAATTGTTTGTCAAGGTACTCGGATACCTGGTCTTTTAGTTCTTCAATGTATTGATAGAACCTATTTGCACATACGTCTGACT
>JBAVTY010000142.1:0-1520 GCA_049696495.1 Candidatus Nitrosopolaris sp. | reverse complement strand
CACTTTTCCTTGTAACTGTGGATAAGATTTTGGAATTGGTTTATCTTTTATGTTGTTATGCTCAAGAAAGCGTTTAAAGATTTTGGATGTAAACTGCTTACCGTTATCTCGCATCACCTTCTTTGGTTTACCATTAATTCCTATCCATTCTTCCAATACATCCAAAACATCTATAGTTCTCTTTCCTTCAGACCATTTGCTGGCTACTTTTCTTGAACAATCATCTAAACAGAAGTAATTCCTTTCGTTCGAATTGCTCAGATAGAAAGGGCCTAATATGTCCATTTGGACCATATCGTTTGAATGTCGCATGGCAAATCGTTTGTATGTACTTATTTTAGCATTACACTTTAGAATGTTAAGTCCATGTCTCTTTAGTATCTTGTATATGGTTCTGGTGCTTAATGATAATCTAATTATTCGTCTCAGCCTAAACTTTATCCTATTACATCCAAATCGCTTGGTTAGTCGTAGATCAATTATTGTCTCCTGTACAGTAAGCGCTTTTCGACGATATTGTTGGCTACAACCATATCAAGCGGCTTTTTATAGGGGGTTAGCAGATGCTATTCTTCAGACCTTTAATTGCGAGATAAGGCGAAATCAATAACGTTGGTATGCGTATCATAATAAATAATATTTGAAAAGGTAGTATCTTCCAGATTGAGGTTACAGATCAATTTTCTCTCTTCCTAAAGTTTAATTACACTTGCTGTATTAATGGTATATTATGAGCAGCACGTGGATTAACCCAAATGCAGATAACACTAATCAAAGTAAAATATGTCCGAATTGCGGTCAAGATAACGACAGATATGGTTTGCCTATATATCCTTTCAACAAATCAACGAAGGTATTGAACTGGTGCACAAAATGTTTAGGCACGGTAGAGGATATCACAACTGTTGATCGAGAACTTCCCCAGGCTGATAATGTGTAAGTTAAGTCCAAGTTTACATTGATAAGAAAAATGTGGACACCAGAAGGAAAGCGTCCAATAGCAGTAGCAACTGGCTCGCATAAGAAAACATGTGTATTTGGTACGATTACCTTCGATGGAAGACAGTTATTCAGACAATATGATACCTCTGACCAGTATTCCTTCATTTCGTATCTTCGAGAACTTAAAGGAAAGTTTCACAAACTGATCTCCGAGCACCACAGCATTGTCGTTACAAGATAGTCAAAGCATATTTGGAAAAAAATAATGACGTTGGATACCTTCCAAAGGGATCGTCTGAACTCAGCGCAGTAGAAGAATGCTGGAGAGAAGGAAAAGATAATCTATTGGTATCAAAATATTATCCCAGGTTTACAAATCTAAAAGCAGCTATTACAAACTACTACAGGACAGGAGAGAGTCTGCGAATTTATGTTAGTGTGTATAGCTAAAAGGTGACACGAAGTGTGAGACAATCACTTTCGAGGATTTTCTATATATTACTTTATGTAACCCATTCTCTATCCATTATCCAATATAGCAGATTTCCTATATCAGCATAGTCAGGAGTTAATGACAA
>JBAVTY010000141.1:0-5129 GCA_049696495.1 Candidatus Nitrosopolaris sp. | reverse complement strand
AATCATTGCACTCCTGCAGCTTGTAGAAGAAGAGTGGAAGAAATGTTTACAGATGAAATAATGACAAATAATTATCTTGCTATATTTGAAAAGGTACTAGAAGATGATCCACAATATCTCTGGTAGTAGTGTCTCTTGAAAAAGATAATATCTCTTTTAAATTGATTGACTCTTGAAAGAGATATTGTGTCTGGAATGAGTGATAGCGATATGCTAGTAGCTGCGAGATATATTTGGTCAATTGGCGGAGGGTTAGCTGTAGCTTACAACGGACAGATCATAGCGAACTTTCCACTTCCTATCGCCGGCTTAATGTCTGATAAGCCAATAGAATCGGTAGTTACTAATCTCAAGACAGTTAACGAAGCATGTAAAAAATTAGGCAATAATGTCATTCGAGATCCTTTTATGTTATTGTCTTTTCTTTCTTTACCCGTAATACCATCTTTAAAGTTGACAGACAAAGGGTTATTTGATGTAGATGAATTTCAACTCACAAACTTGTGGGTACAATAATCAGTTGGTGAAACGGGCACCTTGGTTATCCGCAATTAACATTCAAGGAAAAGTTTCAGGATCTGAATAGTCAGCAACAGGAAAGTCGGCAGACACAAGGATGTACATTGATCAATAGTCCGAATTCAGCAGCCACTCGTTTTTCAATGATTCAAGAACATCATAACCACTGATATCTGGCATTGCTAGGTCTAATATTATGGCATCATAATTATGGCCTTCTTTTTTTATAGCTTCTAGTCCCTGTTTTCCATCCCTTAGAGATGTACATGAATCGCCACCACTTTCTAAATAGTCAGAAATAGCTGCGGTCACATCTTCGCTGTCATCTATGACTAACATTAATTAATTATTCCACCTGATTCTGTATATTTAAAGCTGGATTCTGTATTTGTGTCGTTATCTTCTTCATTTCTTTCGTGAGGCGGTTCTTGTTCGTCAATATTTATGTCGCTAACATAGGTTAAAATAAACAATTCATAATAGATAATTGAGCTGATTTTAACAGACACCTATTCATCTGGTCGTGTAGTATGTCAAACCAATTAGACTGGTCCTCAGGTCGTTCGTATTCAAGATCACAGTCTGCCTCCAATGAAATCCATTTATCATTGACAGGATCCTTAAACCATGATGGCCTTACCACAATTCTTGCATATGGTCACAGATATTCTAGCAATTTTGTTATATCGATGCGTTATTGTTGTAATGTTTTTCTACAGATTATTTCTTCTTCTTAGTCGACTTTTTCTTTTTCTAGTCTTAGTCTTTTGAATGGTTTTTTGAATTTGTATTATTTCTCATTGTAGGTTCTTAACTGATGTGAATACTAATAATAATTAATGGCTATCTCAATCGTCTTTTTTAATCTTTGTTACCAATCCATTCAAGCAATACATTCAATAAAGATAAACGCTATTCTGAGAATATAGCATGAGGCTCGACATTAGGCGATATTTCTGTAGGTGGAGACAACAAGGACAAATACAGCCACAGCCAAAACAAAATCTAGACGACAACTTCTCAGAAAATTATGATATTAACAAACCAGCTGAGATTTCAGACTATATACAAAAACGCTTTCTACCTATATTTTACTGGTTTAAGAGTAAGACTCGTTCCAATTTGCGAAGGTTCAAGTTGTGGAGAATTTCACTCATAATTTTGGCTTTATTTATTGTAATATTCGATGTATCAGTGTTAGGATATTATGGTGGACCTTCATCTTCAGCCACCGCGATAGCTTCGTCTATTGCTGCTGTTCTGATGCTTGGGTCTACCGCATTCGTTCAACTAACAAGAACTCAAGAAAATTTGTTCCTATTTAGCACAGCCTCACAAAGGTTAGAAAGAGAATACCAATTGTTTATGTTAAAAGCTGGTGTCTACTCTCCTTCTACCCCGTCTGCCTCTATTACTGTAGCTGAAGATGATAAATCTAAAAGCAAATTATTTGTAGAGAATATCGAAAATATTATTTCTAGCCATACTTCAGAATATAGATTCCAATATCCAGCTACCTTTAATCAAGCTCCAGATTAACAGGTACGAATGTTAATCCTACAGAATAAATAGAATTTCATTACAAACATTATAGACAAGATATGATGATAAATCTGATTTTATTGAGGCTTCATGTTTAAAATGAAGAGTTGAAAATAGAACAAAACAAAATTATCTTAAAACTTATTTATTTAATGTTGGATATGGTTGCGGCATACGTATGACTGAATTTTCGATAAAAATGGCGGACTGGAGCAAAAAAGCTGCTGATTGTAACGGAAATATTCAATGTCTAGATGATTGTGCAAAGGAATTGAGGAAATGTCTCGATTCTATATTTCCCTATTCAAAAAGCATTGAATTTGAGAGCAATAAAGTCAATTATATATTATCCTCTGTATTCTTTCTAGCAAGTAGACTTGCAAAGGCAAGTATGGCTTTAGCGGAATTTGATTACTAAAATAGAACAAATAGGAAAGGCTAGCTTAGAAAGTTATGAAAACAAAAAGCTTTATAAAAAGTTTGAAAGTGAGCTTGGTGGGGTCAATGGACTGTCCTATTTGTACTTCCGCCAAGGGCTTGAAAGATAGACAAGAACTAGTTCAGCATATGGAGATCCATAGGGATAATCCAGAGTTAATGATAGAAAAAATTCTTTAGTCATTACTGAGAAACTAAGTATATAATTATAACCGATAATTTGTTTGCTTCTGATTGCAAAAACGTGTAATGCAATCTCTATCTTATGACAGCACCATAAATCCTACGACAACATATCGGCACCTTAGAACTAACTTCGATTTCCATTGCTTTATGAAAGTCCATTTTGAAGTAATACACTAATGCACCTAATGCTATAGCGTTGCTTCTGGAAGAAATCGATATGGAGTGCAGAAACTTCGTTGATAAGACTCACTCGGAGTCATTATAGCTCGACATAACTAACGATCTCAGTATAATAATGGTGGACATGTAAACATCATCTAGTCCCCCATTTCCTTACTTGCTCATATGGTCAACAATTCTATATGGGGGACTCAAATCGACATAGTGCTTGGATTTTTCTTGCTTCCAAAGCTATTCTTACCGACCGTCAATCAATGGAAGCCTCCTCTAAGAAATGTAATCGTTAACCAGCCAAACTCGGGCATGTAAGAGTAATGTTTTTCTTTTACGAGTGCAATATATTCTTGATGTACAAAGATCCTGTTTGTAACATGATGGTTGATGAGGAGAAGACACAATATATCTCCCAAGCCGGAGGAAGGAAGGTTTACTTATGCTCTGCTGCTTGCAAGAGTGAGTTTGAGAAAAATTCCCCCAAATATGGCTATTAATATGCATAAATAACTTACAGCCTATACTGACTTGCAGAGCACAACATTGCATTAAATCTCGACAGTAACAACTGTCATAAAGTTGCAGAACAGAATAGTCTTACTTTTATAGAGCCAATAGAGTTTACCTATTATTATAAAGTTGTGTGCCCACCCTCTATACTTGTTTTCTCAGATTCTCCATTAAATCAGGATCCATTACCGCACCAGGAAAACTACGCTACCCTAAAATTCGTTATAATGTTGCTTCTATATCGAGTAAGACTGCAATTAATCAATTTCGCACGTAAACAGTACGGGTTACTGTAAAAGCGGCTTAAATACAAAGATAAGAAAAGTCGCGATTCGAATGTAAAATAGTGATTTTCCACTTATTCTTGGTTTGAACGCTGCTGCAGAGGTTATTGCGACTGGCTAAGATTGCACTATATTTGGAGAAGGTGATGCCGGATACTATACTGGCAATATCATGCGTCCAAGAACGATCAGATAATATTCTCGTTCTTGTTGTTGAACATGATTTGGTAACTTTATGTTATCATCTTTTAACAGATCTAGTGCCATAGCAGCTATATGGATGGATGACAATCTGCTATTGTTGACAAGTAAGGGAAAGCTACTATAGCTGGGTTTGTATGGGTGATAATAACAATGTTATTGCTGTTAAGCTTGGGCTTAGGCTTCGGTATTTTTTAATCGTCGGTGGAGCTACGTCCTTTGTGGTACGCAGACAGAAAACGCGCTACGTGTCTTTATCATCTGCGACCACATGCGTATTGCAAATTGGTTGGTTATGTACAATAACACTTTATGATGACTCCACTATTTTTTTAGTTTTTTATTCGTTTACAGCGCCCAAGATGTCTGTAAATGCTTTGTGAGACAATCGCAATTTGGACCTTTGTAGTACATTCGTCGAATGTACGACGGCGTATAAATAATATGAAAGTCACATTAGAAGTAGAGAAAAATGTTACGTATGTCAGTAAAACTAAATACAACGGTTACATTTAGCGCATTAATCATTACAGCACTATCATTAGTTTTTGCAGTAGGTCCAATAGTTGGAAACCAAAAAGCACTTGCAGCCAACTTGTGCGGAAGAGGCTTAGGATGTGGTGGGGCGTCCGACTATGGCTGTAACGGATGTGGTGGCATCAGCTATCCTTCACCACTGTCCAACTTCTTTGGTGGGGAGGTTCTTGACCACGGCTTTGGCTTTCATCATTTCCATGGTGGCTTTGGTTTCCATCACTTCGGCGGATTCGGCTTCCATCATTTCGGTGGCTTTCATCACTTCCGCTAGCGCAATCCTCTAGTAGATAAAACCGATAGAATGGCTGAATTCACTTTTTATTTTGCTTAGCTTGTTATTTCTACGATAAATGATACCGTTACGGTACAGTACCGACCCTTCTCCCTGTCCTGCTGTAGCTCTCCTTGTTATATGGGTTACGAGCTTGCGGCATCTAGAGCATGTCCAAAGCCGCTACCAAAATGCGTCTCGAAGATTTGGAAATAAAACCACACTTAATTACCAAGCTGAAAATGCTGGAATAGAGTCAGTCTTTGATTTAGCAATTTCTATCCCTCATCAGCTTATAGAAGATGGTGGCGGTATGTTAACCGGTGCTGACGAACATATAGCCCTTGGACTTGTAATGAAAGCTAAAAAAGCTCTAGTTGATTCCGGATTGCTCTCCAAAGATTTTTCCACTGCTCAGGAAATCTTGGAGAGAAGACGAAATCTACTCAAATGTACCACAGGTTCTT
>JBAVTY010000140.1:0-11482 GCA_049696495.1 Candidatus Nitrosopolaris sp. | reverse complement strand
AAGGCCAATAACCACCTCTTCTCTTACGATTGCAAGTCAATAAGGGGATGCATACCCCTTCTAAGCTAAATCGAAAACCGTGAAATCCTATTTACATTTGATTAAAACGTATTAAGCAACAACCCCGTATTTCTGCTAACTCTATTAACAGGTAATATAGTAACAACAGCAGTAAGAATTCCTGTTCCATTGATATCAGCTAACACCATCATGCCGGGGAATCATACTAGTGGTAGTGCAGACAATATGACATTCGTAGGTAATATGACGGGTGGAAGGAACATGATGATGCCAGGAGGCAATATGACATTTGGAGCTTCTCTGCAAAACACTAAGATGCATTTGATAGAAGCTATAACGGATCTAAAGACTGGTAATACTAAGGGAGCAATGATGGAGATGAATCTGACAGATCAAGGTATAAAGATGCATGAACAAGAAATTAAAAGTATGATGATGGAATTGAAAAGCCTGATGGCTCAAATGAAAGGTAATACGACGTCTTCTTCCGTAGTGTCTAAGAACACAACTTCATGACTGGAATCTAAACTAGCAACAAATCCATTATTCCAGATTTGTTTTCATACAAGAAATGATTAACACAGGCTACTTGCTACAAGGTCTCAAGATAATTATCCCCTCACTTGATGTGTGTGTGTATTTAAATCTTAATTGCAATTGCAAGCCTTAGCTGAGCACAGATGGTGGCACCACTTGGAAATCGGCTAGTATCAAAGATCCACTATCAAAATATACATGTGTTCTATGGGCTTCAGCATTTACCCCAGCAGTACCTCAAGGAAGTAACAGAATTGTCGTCAGAGCAACTGACAAAACAGGAAAAGTCCAGACATCTGAGGTAAGACCACCATTTCCCAACGGAAATACAGGATACCATATCATCAGTATATAAAAGTCGTAGCAAATTAGTTCGAATTACATAGTTCTAAAACCATTTCTCGATGTACGTATGTGTACGTTCCACATTCTTACGTATTCATCATCAGCTAATGGCTTCTGTTTGCTTGGCATGATCTTTTATCGACCTTTCTGCTGTAAGAGTCTTGAGCCGGGTTACATCACGTTTGAAGAAGAGATCTATGAACCAATCAACTGCCACTCTTAACTTCTTTTCTAATGTTGGAAGGTTTCCCGAATAGTATGAACGCCAAAGCCACCAAGCTGTAAATCCATGTTTCTATAGATAATCATAAGCCTATTGTCGACGAAGATGTGGAATATGTTTCATGTATATTATAATATTGGGATGAAGTATCACAACCCAGAAATATTGAGCTGCTTGTACGTTAATAAACGAAATTCCAATTGAAGTAACGAAGATTAAGGGAGTTACAAAGTTCGTATTAAGAAAATACTTTATCAAGTGGTCCTCCATATCTTGATCTATCAACCTTGGATTGTGTGTAGCATACCACCATATCAAACATAAGACAAATCCGGTTGCTGCCATAATACCACTAAAGGATATTACAACTACTCTATGTGTATCATATGTAGTGAGAAGCCCAGTAAAATAACCAACTAATGCGATAAAGAGCAAGAATAGCAAGTTGATCCATACTAGAGTAATGTCAGCTCGTCTTATGTGTTCGAAAATTCTATGGTAGCTAATCCAATACATACCTACTACCATGAAACTAACTACGTAGTGGGTTAAATTCGGTATTAGTGATTAACCCAATCTTCGTGTTAGCTCCCAATCTGTGATGTTGCTGGAAAAAGTTGGGATTTGAATTGACAATGCATGTAAAGGTAATAGAAAACGCAAACAGAGCATCACTAAAAGAAATGACATACTCAATTTTGATTCGATTTAAGTTCATTCTGTGGCACACATTCCTAGAGTTTTAATGAATATATTGGAAAGAGCAAGCCTTAAGACTTGTGTAGTCTCTGAATTGTCTATAGCAAAGGTTTTGGACCTCGCCATTGATACGTGAAGAAGTTCTCGGAGATCCCGCAGAGATTGAAAGTATTTTTGTCCCAAACCCTTACGGCAATATTGGGAGGGAACTGGAAGTAGAGGCAGTCGTTAAAGGTTTAGGCGATAGTGACGGACTGAGACTTGCATTCTGGACGGATACACCATCTGGCATGTATGAAGATCTAGCTGATATAAGAACTAGGAAAATGTCTAGGGGAGAAGAGACATCATACAAAGATAAAACCGAAGGAAGAAGGATACTACACGGTATATGCAAACCTGTATGATGACTACCGACTGATTGATAGGGATTATATCATAATCTGGACTTCATAGGTTAGCTAATGATATACTTGATGTCACAAGGATAGAAAGTCAATCGCTCAACCTTAGCAAGGAACAATTCAATCTCAATGATTTACTTCTATCCATCATCAAAGACCGTCAAGCAGCAGATTTACTTTTTGAAGCAGGTGGAAATGACAAAGATCTCAAGCTTGTATACAACGAATCAAAATTGGAAAGTACATTACTGCGTGCAGACAAAGAGAGAATAACACAAGTCATTTCTAATTTACTAGATAATGCTATCAAGTTTAAGAACCGAGGTATGATCTCTATCATAATTGACAAGAAAGTCAAGAGTAGTAACGGCCAAGAAGTTACGATTAGTGTGAAGGATACTGGTAGCGGAATTCATCCTGACATCTTACCACGACTAGTTAGCGGCGCAAGCAGCAACAGCAAAACAGTTACAACCGATGAATATTTTCAAAACTTTTGTGGAGACATACTCAACAGACATTATTTTATAAGATCTGCGGCAATAGCCGATCATGTTGGTCATTTAATGGCAACTGCATGCAGACATGGGTTAACCCCTTTGATGACACAGGAGGAATCTTCAAGGGCAGCGGCCCAGGCAGCTATACGCGCAGCCACACGCAACAAATTCAAATCAAAGATAGGGGAACTGCAATTCTCACTCAGTAGATATGAAAAGTTGGTAAGGACCACGGTCCCGATTAAGAATGGTGAAAAGACTAAATTTTTGTTATTGTTGACATTTGATAGCGAGGCGGAAGCAGATTCAATTATTCTAAAGAGAATCCTGCCTTGCGTAGCTGAAAAGAAGGATTACTTTTTACAGTAGAACTTTATTTATAGAAAAACCTTCGATTCACTGCAATCTACAGGTACAAGATGTTTAGGCTAGGTCAAAAGATCCAATGCCATTTTTAATTCTCTTATTTCTGATTCTACGGTTTTCTTATCTGCGTCTGCAGCATATTTTAGGAGTCTTTCACACGCTTCCAACTCTGCATACATGAGGTCTTTCTTATCTAGACAAAGAGAATGATAGGAATCTATTAACTGGTAAGTCACTCTTTTTTTGTTTTTCTCACTACAACCACAAGTCTTTGCAAGAATTCTAACAGGTACTTCTGGCTCAGAAATATTCATGTCGCTATCCTTATCAGCTGTTATGGCGTACTTATTATTAGTTTCGACTTTTCAAGTAGTATAGTCTTCGAATGTTTTTTTGGACCTGCGTTTTTAGTAAAGTGTTTGCAAATGATTGCTACTGATGAGTGTCATTTTATACTACCGAATAATCAAACAGAGCCGTCAAACGTTCATTGGCCATAAAACTCTAAATCGTGCCGGTTGCATCGTCAAGGAGAAAAAATTGTAGAGGAATCAGGAATTCCGTTTACGTTGCTGCGTCCTTTATGCAGAACTTTGTTAATTTGCACGGCCTTACTATAAAGAGGCATAATGCTTTTTATACACCAGTAGGGGCTGCAAGTTAGTTAGTTATGTGGACGAGACATTGCTAGAGTGGCAGTACGACTCATTACCATGGATAATGAAAGTAATAAACATTATGATAAGATATACAATATTACAGGTTCTAAGGCGCTCTCTTATCAAGACGCAGCAGAAATCCTCTCTAATGAGATAGGTTTTACTTCAATACTTCATTAAATGCTTGGACTCGATGGTCTGGCACGGCCTGCAACCTTTTCCACCGGACTTTTCTGGCATGAGCTGCAACCTTTTCCACCGGACTAGTTTCATTCCCTCGACATGGCAGACCTTCATTATGGTTGTACTAGCTACGGTAGCGTGCTTCGTTGTAGTGATGCCAGTATTTCAAAGATTTTTCGGAATCTGCTAACCAAGCCTTTCGTATTCTTGCTGGGGATATCTGGTTTCGGACACATTCCAGCTGGCATTGGGTGGTCAAGGTTAGGTGGCGTCCGGCGGTTAGATATATTGACAAGAGTTATTTTCGTTCTTCTCTTTTAAAAAAAGTCATTTGCAAATATGTTTAGATACGAATTAGCCAATTTGTACCCATCTACATGACACCGATCGAGTTTGAACAGTTTATAGAAATTTCTAAGGATTGAATTTTAGACAAGTCCAATTCTGAAAAAGTTCGAGCTTTCATCGAATGCTGTAAACAAATAATATGGACGTTCTCTGACTCAGGTCTGAAGATAATGGCGGTTGGGGGAAGAATTGCTTTCTCGACTTCACGACTACTAGTATCATAGTAAGCAGAAGCTCATGACAAAAAATTGTTACGTTTTGAGTCTATCTGATAAGAGTAAACAAGCGCTAATTTCTCCAAAAGAAATTTTTGGCAAAGATTCTTCCTATTGCTACATTTGGTATTCGAGCATAGAAGCATTTGTTATGAGGAAAGGACTAGAGACAATCCTGTGTAATATGCTTGGTACCATGATAAAGACAAACTTTCTTCCTCCTCAGAGCATCAGACAAAACATATCATTTTGCAATACCTGGAAGTAAAAACGGAATTTTTGATGGCTAGGCTATCTTAGCCGACGTCGACTTAAGAATGAGTCATGTTAATATCTTTAAATAATTCAGTTTTCACTATATCTTGAGGTAAAAGGAAAATTGATGTTAGCACCAAGAGGAATTGATAAAAAGATGATTTGGACAGCATCAAAAATAGCGGAAGAGCGAAAAAAAAGGGGAATAAAACTGAATTATCCCGAATCAGTTGCCTATATAGCTAATCATGTTGTGGAAGGAGCCCGAGAAGGGAAAAGCGTTGCAGGACTTATGAAATCGGCAAGAGAAGTATTGAAGCGGGCTGATGTAATGCCAGGCATACCAGATTTAATACACACAGTCCAAGTAGAGGCCACGTTTCCAGATGGAACTAAACTTGTGACGGTTCACGACCCGGTTCAATAGATGACGAAATAAATGTTCAGTAAAGGCTCAAAAAAAATCATGAAAGGAGATTAGAAGCAAATTGATACCAGGTGAATACGTACTTTCTTCTAACCCAGTCGTCTGCAATGAGAATAGAGACACTCTAAAAATTAGCGTCAAGAATACTGGTGATAGACCTTGTCAAATAGGCTCGCACACTCACTTCTTTGAAGTAAATAAAGCACTAGACTTTCCAAGACAGAAAGCCTATGGGTATAGACTAAACATACCTGCTGGAACCTCGGTAAGATTTGAACCGGGAGACACTAAAGAAGTAGAGCTCTGTGAATTAGGTGGTCATCGAATCGTTTATGGATTTAACGCTTTAACAATGGGGGGGTTGGCATCGTCTGTGGTGAAGAACGAAGCGTTTGATAAGGCCAAAAGACATGGGTATAAGGGAGCATAAGACGAGAGGAGGATAGAAGTGGTTCTTAAATTAACTCGAAAGCAATACACTGATCTGTACGGCCCGACAACAGGAGACAAAGTAAGGGTAGGAGATTCAGATCTTTTCATCGAAGTAGAGAAAGACTTGATTGCTCATGGAGATGAATGCGTCTTTGGTGGAGGCAAGACATTAAGAGATGGATTAGCACAAACGTCAGGCGTTACAAATGCGAATGGAGCTCTTGATTACCTAATAACAAACGCCATAGTTCTCGATCCGGTACTTGGAATAGTGAAAGCCGACATAGGCATAAAGGACGGTAAGATTGCTGGAATTGGAAAATCAGGTAATCCATATACGATGGACAAAGTAAATCGTAACATGATTTTTTCCGCATGCACGGAAGCTACTGCGGGTGAGCATACGATCTGTACCCCGGGACACTTTGATACTCACATACACATGATATCACCGCAGCAGTATGTCGATGCCATCAGCGCCGGCACCTGTAATATGATAGGAGGCGGAACCGGTCCAGCCGATGGAACTTGTGCCACCACCTGCACTCCGGGCGTTTTTAACATGAGTAGAATGATGGAAAGTGTAGAGGATATACCTATGAATTATGGATTCTTGGGTAAAGGCAATGACTCTCATCCGTCTCTGGCGCCACTGATGGAACAGATTGAAGCAGGAGCGTGTGGCCTCAAAGATCATGAAGACTGGGGTACTACTGCTGCGGTTTTAGATGCATCTTTGAAGGCGGCAGATGCTACTGACACTCAGGTGGCTATTCATACAGATTCGATTAATGAATGCGCGTATGTAGAGGACACAATAGATGCAATCGATGGCAGAACCATCCATAGTTACCACACAGAAGGTGCAGGAGGCGGTCATACACCTGATATCATGAAGATTGCAGGAGAACAATTCGCATTGCCTTCTTCAACTAACCCTACTAGACCTTATACAGTAAATACATTAGACGAACATTTGGACATGTTAATGTTCTGTCACCATCTGAATCCCGCTGTTCCTGAGGATGTAGCGTTTGCAGAGTCTAGGATAAGAGCTGAAACTATTGCTGCTGAAGATGTTTTACATGATGAAGGCGTGCTAAGCATGTATTCGTCTGATAGCCAAGCGATGGGCAGAATTGGCGAGGTTGTAATTCGAGCATGGCAGACAGCAGACAAAATGAAAAAAATGAAGGGGAGACTTGAAGAGGAGACAGGAGATAATGATAATCTCAGAGCAAAAAGGTACCTTGCAAAAACGACGATAAATCCTGCCATAACACATGGTGTAGCGGACTATCTTGGTTCGCTAGAAGTTGGTAAATATGCAGATATAGTAATGTATCCAACAGCATTCTTTCCTGCAAAGCCGAAGATGGTGTTCAAAGGGGGATTCATAGCGTGGTCAATTATGGGAGATCCTAATGCCTCGCTGCCTACCCCTGAACCTGTATTTTACAGACCGATGTTTGGAGCACTCGGAAAGGCGGTAAAAAAGACTTGCTTTACATTTACATCTAAGGCAGCAGTACAACTAGGAGTACCAGATAAACTAGGGCTTGAGAAAGTGATTTTGCCAGTAAAGAATTGCAGGAATATTGGTAAGAAGGATATGATGTGGAATGACAAGACTCCAGACATAAAAATAGATCCCGAGACATATGAGGTAACCTTGGACGGAAAAATTGCAACGGTTGAACCAGCAAAAGAACTCTCTTTGGCACAAAGGTACTTTATGGCTTAGTGAGTGAAGGCGTCAAACCTAGATTCATCTCCTTATGTCAACGAGCTCTGGGTTCTGTAGAGTGGTAATTATTATCAAATGTTATCAAATGTTAATCAGGGGTACGGATACCTATGAAATATGACCACGTCGTATATAGGCAGAAACTGTTTGAGATGATCGAGACAATAAAGAATCGTAGAACGAGGAAGATGAAAAAGGATGTAACTGATTAGATATGATCACGGTAGATTCTGTAATCGGAAATATTAACAGGGATAAAATACTCAAGAAAAAATATGATGAGATGTCCAGCAGAAATTTTTGTGAGACAATTAAAATCAGCAGATTAGAGTCTCAAAGACTCAGATTGCGAAAAAGCTCTGATAAGGGAACGGAGGTAGCTCTCATCCTTCAACACGATATGCATCTTAAACATGGCGACGTTGTTATGCTAACAGAAAACAACATGGTTGTTATCGAAATAGAACCAGAGAATGTGTTAATGATAGAAATTAAAGAAAATATACATGAAGGCGATGTCATAGAAGTACCAGCAAGAGTCGGCCACACCATAGGAAATTTGCATCGACCAATAAAGATAGAACGGCGCAAGATATACTTTCCAATCCAAGCAGATGTTGAATTCCAGATGTTCCAGAAGCTCTTAGCATCAATAAGTGAACATATCGATATCAAAAAGACGAAAATGGTATTCGAACCGGAGGAAGGGATGGAGATGCATGAGCATTAGCAAAATGAGCACAAATGAATTAAGTATGTTGCAGCTCTCTGATTCTTTTTTTCCAACAGGCATGTACGCAACATCAAGCGGGTTGGAAGCATTATTCTATAGTAATAGGAAGATAACGGACGCTGACGGTTTGCGTGAAATGATAAAAGTGTATTTGGAATGTCAGTTAGGCCCGGCCGATTGTACCGCTCTTGGAAATGCTTACGAAAATGCACAAAGAAAGGATTTGCAGAAATTATTAGAAGTGGACAATAAGCTCTTCTCGTTGAAACTTATTGAAGAAGTAAGAAGTGCTTCGACAAGATCTGGAACGCAGATACTAAAATGTGTTATCTCCTTCATACCCAACAACGACATAATGAATAGATATCAGGAAGCAATAAAGCAAGGGAGAGCTTCCGGGGTTTATCCCGTAGCATTGGCAGTTATCAGTAACACATTTGGTATCTCAAAGTATAGCGCTTGTCTTTTGATGCTTTATGGTTTTAGCGTAAGTCTAGTTGGAGCTGCCTTGAGGCTAGGTACTTTGCAGCATTTTGAAGGTCAAAGAATCATTCATGAGTTGAAACCTATTATGTCTGAAGCCGTAGAAAAGAATGTTGACAGACCATTAACTAGTATCTGCCAATTTGCCCCGGATATAGATATACTTCAAATGACACACGAAAGGATGTCGTCAAAAATGTTTATTACTTGATTTCGTAGTACGTCAATTGTGAGCTCTAAGAGGATCCCTAGAATCGGTATCGGAGGACCTGTTGGCTCAGGAAAAACTATGTTAATAGAGCAAGTGATTCCTAGATTATCATCGAGAGGTTACAAAACCGGGATAGTATCAAATGATGTAGTCTCAAGAGAAGACGCTGAAAGGATGAGATTAAATCTAGCAACAGAGAGGGGTTTGATCTCTGAAGATTTGGTTGTCGGACTTGCAACTGGGGGATGTCCTCACACAGCAGTACGGGAAGATCCCTCAATGAATATCTCGGTCGTAGAGGAGATGGAGTCAAAGCATAGGGATCTCGATTTAGTCTTCATAGAAAGTGGCGGTGATAACATTACCACAACTTTTAGTCCTGCTCTAGCAGATTACTTTATTTATATCATAGATGTTTCGGGTGGTGACAAATATCCAAGAAAAAGAGGTCTGGGTATAGAGAGCTGTGACCTCTTAGTGATAAATAAGATCGACATTGCGCCGTACGTAGGAGCAGACCTGAGTGTCATGGAAAGAGATGCCAAAGTTATAAGAGTCAGTAAACCGTATGTGTTTGTGAACTGCAAAACTGGTCAGGGAACAGAAAAAGTAACAGAGCATATCGTAAGAGATGTTCTTTTCGAGATCCCCCCAAAGGCAGTCGCAAAGACATAGGTTATATGCGTATATCAATGAATAATCTAGACTTTTATACTCCCGTTGATATTCCTCCGGAAATACAGGCGTATGGATCAGAGCTGAGGCAGCTTCAAATAGGAAGAGCAGGCAAGATCGGTGCTCTTACATTATTATTAGAGCAAGAACAAGAAAGAGGAAGGACGGTTGTCAAGGAACAGTATTCAAGGGTTCCATTATTCACCCAAAGAGCACTATATTTAGAGGATTCACTGCCTTCGATGGCGTATATTTACATAATATCTCCCTCTGGTGGAATATTACAAGGTGACAGGTATAGGATGGACATAAGTCTGAAAAATAAAGCCTGCGCTCACATAACTACACAGGGGGCGACAAGGATATACAGGATGGAGAGAAATTATGCCACGCAGATAGTAAATGTTGTCGTCGATGATGGGTCATATCTTGAATTTGTTCCCGATCAGATAATTCCTTTCCGTGACTCACGTTTCTACCAGACGGTTAATTTGAAGGTTCATGATACTGGGACTATGATCTATTCCGAAATAATAACCCCTGGAAGGGTTGCGAGCGGAGAATCATTTCAATACGATATTTGTTACATGAAGGTATTAGCAAAGAACCAGAATGATACCATGAGATTCATGGATGTTGCTATACTAGAACCCAAGAAAAAGGACATGAAGACGTTAGGTATACTGGGTGCCTATGATGTAGTAGGAAGTACGTACATACTTACAAGGGCTGGCCATCTTAAACAATTAAAGGATGAGATAAATTCTGCCTTGCAAAGGCTTACGCATATTTCAGGAGGTGCATCCATCCTTCCATATAATTCTGGTGTAATCGTGAGAGTGCTGGGTAATGTTGTCAATGATCTGAGAAACATGATCTATGAGGTAATCCGAATCGCAAGGAAAATAATAATTAATGCGTCGTTTAGCGGAATAAGGAAAGGTTAACACTTTTTTTGGTCGAATTATGGGTGCATATTTCTTGATTTATCTCCTGCCAGTAATCCAAAATTCGGTAATTTTTATTCTATGTCGTTTCTCATGATGATGAGTATTAGCGATCCATATTTCATCTAATACGGCATTACAATCACACCAAATTGTAATACTTTTTTTATGCCTATCAAATCAGTTCATATGTAGTATGCGTGACTATTAGAATAAAAATGTTCATCACACTATTTGATCTTTCAAGAATTTACTCATGGTTTTTTTGATCACCTACATATGACCTGCGTTTTTAGTAAAGCGTTTGCAAATGATTGCTACTGATGAGTGTCATTTAATACTATCTGAGTGTTTGCGTTTTTCCGAATAAGCCGTGTCTATCTCTTTTTACATACTGGTTCAATACACACATCAAGCTGTAAGAAAGTGGTGTTTTTTACTATTTATGGTTCTGCTTGTACCCCTTCTTGAACGTCTTAGTCATATTGTGGGCAAGTTCAGAGACGTTTTATCCAAGTCTCAATTTGAGAATTTTCAGAGTGTAATGTTTGGCTTGATTGTATCCCATTGCAAAGAACATGATGTGAAGAGTATAAGGGCTGCGTCCAAACTTCTTCATGCAGAACTTTGTTAATTTGCACGGTCTTACTATAAAGAGGGATAATGCTCCAATACTTCTTTAAATGCTTGGACTCGATGCTATCTTTTCCACCGGACTAGTTTCATTCCCTTGACATGGCAGACCTTCATTATGGCTGTACTAGCGAGCTTAGTTGTAGTGATGCTATTATTTCAAAGATTTTTCTGAATCTGCCGACCTCCAACCAAGCCTTTCACAGCATGAGTATTCTTGCTGGGGATATCTGGTTTCGGACACATTGCAGCTGGCATTGGGTGGTCAAGGTTAGGTGGCGTCCGGCGGTTAGATATATTGACAAGAGTTATTTTCGTTCGCTCTTATTTAGTAAATGTTTCAGCTAACTATAAGAATACGTTCAAACATCTTTTTCCTTACACTAGTCTTTCTTCTGATGTTGTGAATAAACTGGAATGTCTTTGTATAAGTCTGGAG
>JBAVTY010000139.1:0-7377 GCA_049696495.1 Candidatus Nitrosopolaris sp. | reverse complement strand
CAGTGTTGCATGCCGCATGCTAATATATAGACACAAGAAATACTGGCTGTTTAATAGGACATTTCCGTTTTTGTTCTTATTTTTGTTGTTGTCGTTTTAGTTATTACGCTTGCGTATCATGCATCGTCATTCTCATAAGTTTGGAATCAACACAAGTAGTAGGAGACGAGAAAGTCATTCGGCAAAGGAAAATGATAGGAGCTGACTGCTAATAAACAAATTCCCGAAGAAATGACTAGTTAAAAATGCTCATAGAGCCCAAGCGCAGGTCACATCCAGGTACAAGAATTTATCGTAGTATGATCTTACAGCTATAAATGAAGGAATCGGTGCTGCTATGGTCGGTTGAAAATGAGAAAGTATCGCAGATCCTTGAGCTTCCAAAAATGTTAAACGAATGCGTATTATTTGGCAACCTGTAAAATCTACCAGGTCAACGCAAGCTATCGTTTGGAAAATTATGCAGATTCATTTGAAAATTTGGCCCCGCCGCTAATGACGCTGATGTAACATCAACTAATGACTACGGTATAAGGCGTTACTTTTACCCGAATTGTCTAGAAGCATCCACTATCTTTTGTTTGTTAGGTGTCTTGGTTTAATGGTATATTTAGACATATACACGCAAATCGAATTTATAATCAATTCTTGATCTCAAAGTTCTAGATGGAGGACCAACTCCCAGTAGGGTATTTTATTGATTATGTCTTTTGTTACCACTAGATTAGATCTATCCAAATAGACATTCTAGACTACTTTGTTTTAACTTTGCGTATTCTAATCGGCTAAGTTAGAACAACCTCTCGAGAGGTGCAGTAGAAATTTGTTTCAATCATATTTGTTTACATAAGTGAGAAATGACTTTTGTGACAACGCAATACCATGCCAGAAGCTGTGTGTCTGTTATTCCTTATTCCTTTCATCACTAAATAACAAAAGGATTTCTTCATCTTCGTCAAGAGTGAATGGTTTCTTATTACTAGATCGTCCCTAGTTTAATTCTTTAGTGAATTCTTCATATTCCCGTCACAATAAGTAGAAATTCTTGTTAAACCATAAGTATTTTCTTTCTAAAACGAGAATGGCCTGTTTGTCAATGTAAAGGTTTAGTCAAGAGATATCTTGATTCCAATTAAGTCACCTTTAGTACGAGAAAACAAACCAGACAGCCTTGCCTTGAATCCGTATTTTTTGTTTCTTTGTTTTAATGCATGTTCCAGTTGTTCTGGAGTCGCAAAAGTTCCTTTTCCATTAAGCCATTCAGCTTCGGGCCGTCCTCTCAGATTAGATGGCACGACGCGCACTTTTGAGTTATTTCGTAGACGTTTGACCTTACCGGTCCCAGTCCTAGTCACGACGTAAATCATTTTATCATCGTCAATTGTGAACCATACTGGTGTTGCGACGCCCATTCCGTTTCTTTTGTACGTTTCGAGGTTCATATACGCATGTCCGGATAGCATCGATATCCGGTCAGAGGGAGAGGAGGACATACAGTAGAGTTGTTGTTAAGTTATTTTTATTATTGCTTTCGATAAAAATCACACAAAACTGATATTAGGATATTGTAACCCTTTCCCTGAATTTGCAAATCCAATTGAGATTTTTTTGACAACCCTCTTATATCTCACTACATTTTCCTTTCGCAACTTCAGCACTTGTATTTAAATCCAGATCGACGTCAACTGTATCTTCTAATTTTTCTCTAAGGCGACACTATAGCCAGCAGAAAAACAAAATATTCATAGATAACTGGTAGTATGAGAATTAGCCACTTTTCAAAATTGAAACACGTAAATTTTTTCAAAAGTTAGGTTAAATCGCCTCAGAAGATAGGTATTGCCATTATAAATAATCACCAGTCATTAGTTTTTCCGTATTGATAGTAATAATTCAAGTCTTTCGTGATCGTCTTTCATGATGTGAAGATCGAATGGTAAATAATTTAATTTGATTTAATCAACGCTTAAAGCTAGAAAATATCGAATATCAATACTTGCGTTACTTGTTGGCAGTCCCATGTACATCGACCAAATTACTCGGGTATTCGTACTCACCCCTCACAACAGAATCTTGAAGATTATACAGTCTCATTTGAAGGGCAAGATGGTCCCATGGTGATGAGACGCACAGTAAATGCTAACAATATGCAAGAAATTGTCCACATATTCAAACCTTGATATATTGATGCTCGTATAATTTATCGGGATTTAACATACTACATTATATTTCATGTATTGGTAGTAATTTTGAGTCGTAGGTGACTTCAATTGCGGGTAGCGAAAAGACCGAAATAGTCTATGGAACTTCAAACGTGTTAAATACGGAAATCCAATTTTTCTCTAATGCAGGACGCAAGGTCGATACGTGCATGGAGCATACGCGACCATCATTAGCCCTTGACATTGAATCAATTAGAAAATCATTCCTAGATGCTAAGGAAAGAGATGTAAAACTGAGATATATTACTGAAATCACAACTAAGAATATTCCGTACTGCAAAGAACTGATGAAAATTGCCGAAGTTCGACATCTGGATGGAATCAAGGGTAATTTTATGGTAAGTGAGAGAGAATACCTTGCACCATCACTCGAATAATATCTACGGTATAGCGTCACAAATTATGTAGCAATCTACGTGAAGTAATAGAACAACAGAACGATATCTTTGATATGGAATAAAGCGATACCAGCAATACAGCGAATTAGAGAAATTGAAGAAGGATTAGAACCCATAGCAACCAGACTATTAGAAAATCCAGATGAAATATTTAATCATATGAAATATGTTATTGAAAATGCATCTAAAAGACTAATTTGTTCATCAAGTGGTGCAATGCAGATGGTGTATGATAACTTTTTTGATCTATACAAAAAAAATACTTGATAAGCATAGAGAAGGAGAAGGACAGGGTATACGATGGTTAATGTTAAGGATACTGGTCAAGGAATAGAGTATATTGCCAAGGTTATTCACAAAATTCGCATCTCTGCAATTAGAGGTACGATTCTATTTATATCGAAGGGCATTGTGGAAGCTCAACTAGGTAAAATCTGGGGCAAAAATAATGTTGATGGGATCGGTTCCTTCACTTTGCCAGCAATGTAACAGAAACCCAGCAACTATACGAAATATGATTTATTATTCCCATAATAACCCAGACGAAATGTTACTGGTTCGGATATCATTCATGTGGTATCGTAAAAATTGATCATGTCATCGAGTCTATACTGGCTGTAGTGTCACACTCAGCCTGTCGGCTCAATGCTATACCTCATCTCAATTGTGTCAAATGCTTTTCTTTCCAATGTTGCAGAAAATTGTGAACATCTCTGTCAAGTCCTGATCTTGAGCGCATTATAAATGAGTGTCCAAATTGCCATCCCAGTCTATTGCACTCCTCGCACTCTTTTTCGTACGATGAGGTAAAACCATGTGCTTCTCCAACAACACATCTTCTCGGAATATCAAGTTCAAAATACCACTTGAACCATCTAAAGGATAATGGAAATGGCAGTTTCTTTTCGTCTGCTAACCTTTTCGCCCACTTTGGTGCTATATCGCCTAGAGTAATGGTTTTTTCCAGTGGATCTACTAAACCTGGTTTCATACTCATATAATGTGTTTCCTTATATATAAAACATATTCAGTAACCAGTTTTACATAATCTCTAAACAATAATACTATCGACACCCTCAGCATCCATCACTTTGTTTAAAGGTTTCAAAGGACATTTCTGTGTAAAGCTATTATCTATGCAAAACATCGTCTTGGATATCAGTATAACAATAGATAAACGAAAACAGTTTAAAAATAATTCATACCATAACTACCAATAGAAAAATAATGCACGTTAGTATGTGGTATATCTGCAAACGTCTCCGCTGGGAGTCGTTTATTCTCTGGAAGTCGTTTATTACGTGCAAAGGTAGTTTATCATACACGGATTGAATTAAACTAAATCCAACCGCACTGAATATAGGAGAAGAGTGAGAGAACGAGGTAAAAGGTCATTTTTTTGCCATATCATGGTTTTATTGACATAGGTATAATTTAATATCCCTTTAGAAACATTTACCAAAAAATACATTTAGTCACTAAATCACATTTCAATAACAAGGTGCCGCCTATCGGCTATATTTTATCTTGGGATTGTTGCCGTGTATTAACATGTCATATTCAGATATTTCATCGTCTGTTGTAACGAGATCCTGATTGAAGAGTCCATCCAACTTGTATTATTTTGTGCTAAGACAACCCAGCGTACGATAGTGACCTTCGGTAATTGTCTGTGCTTACCATCTAGCACTAAACTTAATAACTCGCTATTTATAAAGAAATGAAATCTTGAACTCAAAGTCTCATGATAAGAGATCATATCCAGCGTTTGTATTTTCGGTATTTTTGATATCGTTTGCAGGACCCTTATTCAATTACGATCATATGGTCCTAGCATTCAAACCGATGCACTCCACTCCAAGTCAATCAAATATGCCTAGACAGACAGCTCCAATAACTAATTTTGCAGTAGGTAATGATCCTGATCACTTGACTTATGAAAATTCCACCTATGGGATAAAAATGCAATATCCTACCAGTTGGTATAAACATCTTGGAGGTTACACATACGAACTTGCAAACGGCACTAGTCATGACCTTGTATCTTTCAATCCTATTATTGCCAACCAAACTGCTGCTATAAACTCACTTAGACTCCATTTCCACCTAACCCCCCCTTCTGAGAGTCTGTTAAAGAAGACCTATCCTGCTGGGATTCCTGATTTCAATGCAACCCTTCGTTTATCGATATATTACCCGGGAGAAAAAGGGAAGACTTTATCCCAATACGCAAGTGACGAATACGGCTTCGGAAAATTGCTTGGATTGACTACAAATAACACACTCGGTGGATTACCTGCATACAAATCTACGTATGCATCCACAACGTCCTTTGCCAGCCTTTACCCTGAGAGAAGTATGCATATTGGTGCAATCGAAGGGGACAAGCTATTTATTTTAATTTATGATGCCCGCCCGAATGAATACGACAAATATATGCCAATAGTACAGCAGATGATTAATACGTTTCAAATAACTAACTCTCAACCAAGTCGATAGAGTAGTAGCGGCCTGTTATTGTTAAATTGGAATAGATTGGGTTTTTTATGATTTTCTTTAACTTTCGTATAGTTGTTATTTCAAATAATTATAAAATATACCGCATATTATTTCAGACTCTTGTTTTCGATACTGACATAAGCAGAAAATGAAGGAAGGGGTCAAATGGAAGAATGCTTTATTCGGAAATAGGTATGAACGGCGCTGGGACCAGACCTGTAAGCAGAGAATTGTAATGACAATAGTGGGGAAGTCTGCATGAGGTTGAAGTGTTTTAATTTGGTAGTCATTAGTTCGTTTATCGTACCAGGCGATCTATTAGTTGTTAGCAGAAATCTATCATAACTCTACCTAGATTTCTAAAGATTTGTACAACTCGACAACATTCGCGGCCGTAGATCTTAGATTTATTTCAAATTGGTTGTGATTCTCTTGCAGCCATCACTCTACCGGAACGCATCGAGCTCCTTTACCTTAAAAATAATAGAGTTTTTTTCGAATTTGGTTCAGGGGCCAAATCCAAATCCATTGCTTGCTTGATTCACGGCTTCGTTGATACATATCGCCTTTGTACAAGTATTCTCCTGATTGATCTTCTGAAGAATGAATCCTCCGCCGCCGAACCCACATCCCCACGCCAATGCTTGTTGTTCTGGTACAGCATATGCAATTGTTGATAGACTTGTTGCAGCAACTAATGCTACAATCAATGTGGTTGTGATATTCATAATTATAAACACTAATGCTTTTCTATGTATATATCAGATGCTTCACAGCAACTGCTAACAATCTAGGAGAAATATTCGGTACATTCAAACTCTAATATATTCATTAGAAAGATTATAGTCATAATCTTAGTCTCTTTAGTAATGAGAATACTACATTTAAAATCGAAGTAATGAAAGGCAGCAGTTAGGTTTTGATTCATATTAGAAAACCACAGATTATACGCATTACCACGTTCGCTGCTTGTCTTATTAAGTTTAATCTTTTGTAAGTATATATCCTTATAGCAGATTTATCTGGTTCTCTGTACTTCTCTAAATAATCTAATTTGTTCTTTTATAACTGGACAGATATAGCAAGCAGTGTGTTCAAACCAGAGTTAGCCAAATATCTTTTGAGGAACGAAAATTAGTGAATTGATGTTATTGGATATAGGCAGACGATGCTTAATTCTTCCATTAATTGTGTAGACTCGTTTGTATTCTACATTTGTACTTTCTAAGATCGCACTCCGCCAGAATATTGTGATCACAGTGCTCCAAAATTGGTTTAGTAGAGTACTAAATTATCCGATGTCGTTAATCCAATGCCATACAACTTTTTTTGTTATTAAATGTCCTAATGTAAAAAGATGTATTAGCAAAAAATAAAGCTGGCATGGCTAACTGCTAATTAAAAATGAAATTTAGTAATCGCGAAATTCCTCAGTTATTGGCAAATGTATACTTTATTCGTTAGATATGTCATAAACAGGTGGATCACACGAATGTCCCAGAATTCAAGCGGAAGATCTCGTTGAAACGTGGATTAGTTGAATATCACAAAAAGTATAAACAAATTCCGCGGATCCAATATTAGAACTCTGCGGAGATGATGCGGAGATGATGCGGACAACGAGAATCTGGTATTTTTCTGGTAGTGTGTATTTCATGTATTAGCTTTTTGTTCTCTCATATGTCACCGCCATCGTAGCGGTCTTTGTGCCGCTATACTCCCGAGATGGACGGCATTTTCTCCTGGATGCGAAAACTGACTGATGAATGGATGAATGGTACTTGTTGGCGGTTTAGTGTAGAAGATCCCTAATGACCAGCAACAAAGGCACTAGAACTATTACTTTGGTTTTGCTGCGTTGTTGCTCTGGGTAGTTGGAAAAAAGGCAGTGCGCCGCTGCCGAGAGCATAAGGCATTTGGCCATTCCACCTGTTAATAGATAGCCACTGAAGATATTCAGGACTTTGTTTTAGTTGAGAAGTAATGATTTTGATTGCCTGAGACTCACCATTAGCTCTAGCTACATTTGATCTTGCTGATGCTTGAGCTTGTACAACAGTTTGGTTTGCGATTACTTTAACTGCTAATAAGTTATTTTGCTCTGTCAGATATTTCTGGTAGGCTACTACTTTTGATTCTATCTGTTTTGCAAATTCAGGTGAGAATGAAAAGTCTGTTATGAATACTGTCTCGACAACTATATTCCTTGCTGATAGGGTATTGGCAATAGTCTCGGCTATCACAGCTTTTGCGGTAGC
>JBAVTY010000138.1:0-2306 GCA_049696495.1 Candidatus Nitrosopolaris sp. | reverse complement strand
AAGAGCCTTGAATATGATCTCGATCGCTAGTGACAGGTAAAATCAGTTTTACTATTTCGCTCTCCATTTTATATTTCCACTCTTCAATATTCTCTCTTGCCTGGCTCGGAGAGTGATTTTAAGGCTTTCAGAATTCCCTCAGCGCCCGGGTCGATGTCTATTGGTGAAACATAACTCCATCGTATAACCCCCTCACTGTCAATAACAAATAAAGCTCGTTCAGTTGTACCGTCTTGTTGACGATATACACCGTACTTCCTGGCTACTGAGCCTTTAGGTTCAAAATCTGAAAGCAATGGAAAATGAAGATTCCTGTCTTTCGAAAAGGCAAGGTGTGACCAAACACCGTCGACGGATATTCCTAATAGTTCAGCACTGAAACGCTGGAATTCAGGCAAGATTTGATTATATAGTGCCATTTGATCTCCACAGAGTGAAGATAAGTCTGCTGGATAAAAAGCAAGGATTGTTAGATTACCACGAAACTGCCTTAAGGATGCCGATTGGTCTGGTGTGGTATGAAGAGTAAAGTCCGGTGCAGGAGTACCTCCTTGTAGTGCTGGCGGTCGATGAGAATGTATATCCGACATGATTATTGCTATTTAACGCATTTTTGGTATATATGCATGGTAGTTGTCCAAATCGAATTGAGAATGCATCACTAATTTATAGTGATGAAATATGATTAACTTTGGACGTTCCATCAAAAACTCTATCGCCACTACCGGCGAACGGAATGAGGTTGGACGACAACGATTCACTACTCAACTTCCTTTCGCTCCTGAGGATGTTTTGAAATATATTCTGAGTGAAGAAAAGCTATTACCCTCTTACCCAACCACGAACGAGGAACGTATTTCAAACAATAGTTGGCGGAGGCAAATTCGATCAGGCATTAATAGCTGCGGAACAAGACGGTAACAGAATGGTAGCATCTGTCCGTAGTATCCTTAAATAATTACAAGTAGTTTATCACATATGACTCAAAGCGAATTAATCTCAAAGCGACTTGACGGAAAAATCGCAGTTATCACCGGCGGAAGCAGCGGTATAGGCCTTGCTACGGCGCAACGATTTGTCCAAGAGGGTGCCTATGCTTTCATCTTCGGTCGAGGCCAAAGCGAAATTGATGCAGCAGTAAGACGGATCGGTAAAAATGTCATCGGTGTTCAGGGTGACGTATCTAATCTAGCAGATCTTGATCGGTTGTACGACATGGTGAAGCAGCAGAAAGGCCGAATTGATGTTCTCTATGCCAACGCCGGCATTCTCGAATTCGCACCTTTAGGATCAATTACTGAATCCGATTTTGATAAATCGTTTGACATCAATGTTAAAGGTCTTCTCTTCACCGTGCAAAAAGCGCTTCCACTGTTTCAAGATGGTGGTTCTATTATTTTAACTGCTTCGGTCAACGCATCCACAGGGTTCGAGGCGACGAGTGTTTACAGTGCAACCAAGGCCGCCGTCCGATCCTTCGCGCGTTGTTGGACTGTCGATCTGAAACACCGCAAGATCCGTGTCAATGCTATCAGCCCTGGTCCGATAGACACACCGATGACCAGAAGCATGGTACAGGGTGAGAGCGGCGAACAATTAAAGAATAAGCTCCTGAGTACCATGCCGTTGGGGAGGATGGGCGATCCTGACGAAATTGCAAAAGCCGTCTTGTTCCTCGCTTCTGATGACAGCAGTTTTATCACAGGCATTGAATTGTTCGTAGATGGTGGTCAGGCACAAATCTGAATTATCCTTATCCGACTCATATCTATATAGATATCTCAGTCATGAAGAGTTGATGGTAGCTAGCAAGAAACAATCGACGTAGTAACGTTGCCAACAAGAAGAGCTTCTCCTGGAACAGCAGTTGCAAAGTAACTATAGAAAAGACGAAGCAGTTGCAAAGTTTAGACAGGACAACATTGCAATTTATGTTGTCATTGTTTATTTCATTGCCAGGATTTTGAAACAGTTATAGCATTCGAACAAGGTGCTAAAATGACATTTGCTATGACACTTGACTTATGATAGGAAAGTGAATGTGTTACGTGCATGAATGAATCATAACTGTTTTTTTCGGTGTGGTTGTTCCTCAAACGCGCATGATCTTAGACCCTCTGTCATCCTGCGATGTAAGATATGCTATTCCACAGATGTATGTACGTAAGATACACTATTTCCAACAAGAGGGTGCACACAAGCGCCTCACTCCAGAATCACTTAGTGCTGTCAACTAAATAGTGGAGTCTCGACTAACTTCATCAGGTTATGATAGCAACGGCCGAACCACACACGAGCCAGTGATG
>JBAVTY010000137.1:0-2206 GCA_049696495.1 Candidatus Nitrosopolaris sp. | reverse complement strand
ACGCTCTTTGAGGTATTTTTTACTTCGTCCAACATCCTTTTAGCTAAATGTGTAATGAATACGTTTTTCTTCTAATCGATCTCGCTAGCCGCTTTCGGCACTGTGCATCATCTACAGTACTTTCAGTACTGTCTATCATCCGCTGTCCTACGACCCATGTTCGTCAAACATGTCATTGTCACTTGACAGATCAAATTGATACTTTGTCATGTCAAGTCAAATTGGATATTCCTGAACAGGTTGTTGTTGAAAAACGCCTATCGATATCGGCGCCAATCTTTTAGTGTGCTTTCACACATCTCTACGAAACATCTTCAAAAACGATTGACGGAAGACGTGGGGTTTCAAACCCAAGCCCTTTGCATTTGTGAAACATCGATTTGCGTCTTTTTGTTGTCCCAAGATACGGAGAGCACTACCTTTGCTATTCCAGGCATGGGCATAATTAGGATCTATCTTTATAGCCATATCATAGCATTCTATGGCCTCTTTGTATTTCCCTAATTTTCCAAGCGAAACACCTTTGTTATTCCATGCATCAGCATAATTAGGATCTATTTTTACAGCTCTGTCATTGCATTCTATGGCTTCTTTGTATCTTCTCATATTATGAAGAGCGGTACCTTTGTTATTCCATGCTTTAGCATAATTGGGATCTATTTTTACAGCTCTGTCATTGCATTCTATGGCTTCTTTGTATTTCCCTAATTTTCCAAGCGAAACACCTTTGTTATTCCATGCATCAGCATAATTAGGATTTATCTTTATAGCCATATCATAGCATTCTATGGCTTCTTTGTATCTTCTCATATTATGAAGAGCGATGCCTTTGTTATTCCATGCATCAGCATAATTAGGATCTATCTTAACGACCTGATCGTAATAATCCAGTGCCATAGAATAGACGTGTTTACCTAAGTATTCATTACCTTTAAGTATGATAACTTTTACGGACAGCACAGTAAGAGAGACTTGAACATCATCTGCTTTGATCCAATATGCCCGATTTTTTTCTAGCAGATTCTTAATCTCGATAACCGCTTGTCGTAGACCATTAAATTCTTCTCTTGACATAATGCCTTTTTCGATAGCATTTAACTCGGTTGAAATACCTTGAATTTTCTTTAGTGTTTCACGATCTTCAAGGGTTGAATTATTTATAACAAGGTTTCCATCGACATGAATACTTTTCGCAACAAGATTCTCCATGCTGTCTTTGCTGACTCCAGTTATAGCCGTATGCCACCGTCGGTTCCTTAGATTCATCTTCTATATAAGAATCGCGTTATTAACAATGCTACGTAGACAGAAGATGACAATAACAATTGTAATGTCAATCGAATTTTGATATTGTGATGTACATTCATTATTGTTTTTATGACAGTTAGAGAATGCACATACACCGACCGCATCAGACCCAAGATGTAGACTGCGATATCACGTTCATAGTATCACGATGTGTCATCAGTTATAGGACTTATTTCCTCCCTGCGATCCCGTTTCTTGTCCAAGCAATGCGACAATAGCTCGGATAAGATATGATGTACGTAACATTCAAAAATATACCGGGAGAACGAACAACTATCAGAATGAGAAATCTTCTAGAATAACTAACGCTTCAAACAGTTAAGGTAAATTGAAAGGTAACAACTCAAAAATGGTCTTAGGTTACAGCATTAATGTAGCTCACCGTTTCTTCCCGACTCTCGAACTACAGCCTATACACGATACTCTTTGCGGTGATCTTGGAAAAATGCTTCATTTTGGAGAATGTAAAAGAGGTAGGATTCAAACCTACTACTTCGTGTAGGCACCTAAATGATGGTAATTATCTTATAACATAATGTTAAAGACTAGCAAGGTACATTTAATTACAAAAATGAACTATAAGGTGAGGGTTTTAAAGGATTCTATAAAATTTTATCTTCCTCGAACGGAAGGATATTTAGAAATAATACGTTACATCGCTCAGCAATATGGTGCGATGTCCCTCATAGAATTCGATGGGTATTTTGAAGGAAAATTCGAACCTACTAAATATATGCTCGTAGGAGTGCATGCCGATGATATTAAAGAAGACAATTTAATGGGGTTCGCAAATAAGATTCGTATTATGCTCAAACAAAAGAGCCTTGCTTTTGAATACAATAATCGACTAATACTTGTAGAAGAGTCTACAATATGCTAACAATAATAAACCTGCCTC
>JBAVTY010000136.1:0-3288 GCA_049696495.1 Candidatus Nitrosopolaris sp. | reverse complement strand
TCCAAGCTGCTGATAAATGATGTTTGCCTGGCTAGGACTAATATGATAGTTCAATGCTATTGTAGTCTGTACCTCCTGTAAGTCATTAGAAGCGGCAGTTGCATTAGCTACATATTTGAGAGTACGTACTTCCAGAGGCATTACCTGTTCAGCAAATGGAATGATAAAGTGTATTCCCTCTTCTAATACACGGTTTTCAACCGCGCCCACATAGAGAACAACTCCTCTATGTCCTGCTTCTACAACAACTACTGATTCGAACATAACGACAATAATAATAACAAAAGTGACTATTCCTGCTACAATTATTAATTTATTAGATGATCTTGATCCTGAATATTGGGATGGGTTATGGCTCCCAAATCTCTTGAATGGATTTTTCATAAAACTTATCTTCTAACATAACAATATCAATACTGAAGGTAATTTAATCTATAGACACGCCAACGTTCTGTAGAATCATATGTGAACCATTATATGTATTGTAGTATGTACTCGATAACAACGCTACGAACACTGTGGGATGATGCATTGAAATAGCGTTAAACACTAAAAAATACAAGTTTCAGGCATTAATGTCTTAGTGTTCCTTATCTTCATTACAACAGCTACCACTGATTGCAAGATTTCGTCAGAAGAAGAATTGGAATAGCAACGCCATCGTTGTCTTGCAGACTGGACACTTGACCAGTGTATCAGCAGCCAAAACAAATCCTTTAGCTATGGTAGAGGTGTTTATAGAGCCATGTTCCTTTTGATTTTATAATTGCTCTAATAGTCTGCAAAAGCAATTTTCTGAAAGTTACATCCTAGTTTAAAACGAAATTAAGATATAACTTACTGTTACAACTTCCGAGCTAAATCGAGAAGTGTTTACAGTCGATCAAAACTAATTTCGCAACAATCTTGGCTGCACTACTTTATTTTCTTTATACATATATCGCAGTATTTTTCTATTAAAGTAACGCCCCCTTCTACCTCGAACAAAGCTTCTTGAGTAGCTACGTTACCGCAAAGTGCACAGAATTTTGTTTTGCCTTTCTGTTCAGCAAGTGGTCTTATGGATGTTAACCTCTTTTCCATTAGATTTTCATCTCGCGAGCCACAGCAAGTCCCACTCTTGCAATATTATCCACCATTAACTAGAAATGTCTTACCTATATACATCCTTGTGTGATGTGATGTTGCTCTAATTCTTCATCTCGCGCAGAGGTGGCCAATGGACACAGATGTGGTAGGACAAACAACTATTGGAATCTAACGTTCGTTAGGGGCGCGGTAGCCACACTTCCTTTCACGATCCTTATGTGGAATGCAGGAATCCATGGATATTCGGAGCATTGCTGAGTATATTGTTATTTTCAGTACTATATATTAAAAATCAATGAGCGAGCCAATACGCCCTACTCAGAAATCATCGTTTGATGTAATTATAGGTATCTGAAATCGACATATTGGCTTCAAAAGCAGGCAGGTCAATACACTAGGTTAGTCTCCGGTTTGTCGCTGCAGTAGGTTTTACAAAGCTGTTATATACCACGCGGTCGTTATAATTTGTACATTGACAACAAAAACAAATCCAGTATTCATGTTGGGTACTGTGTTTGCGGCAACATTATTAATATTAGGTGTAACTGCAACTGGCTTGATCAATTCAGCATCCGCAGAACAAAAGTTCACGATAAAATTGTCGGGTAGCGATGAAGTACCTCCTGTAAAGACGGCTGGAACAGGTGTGGCTATCTTCCAGCTCAGTCCAGATGGGAAATCTCTGAACTATCAACTTGATCTCGCGAAAATGAATGGCGTTATGGGAGCTCACATTCACAGTGGTAAACAAGGCGAGAATGGACCAGTTTTAGCTGGCTTATTCAATGCTGCTATGAGTGGACCCCCTACAGGCGCAGTAAATGGCCAATTATCAAAAGGAACTATCACATCTGCTGATCTTCAAGGACCGTTAGCTGGTAAACACATATCAGACCTCATCAATCTCCTAAAGACTGGTGGAGCGTACATAAATGTTCACACGTCCAAAAATCAAGATGGCGAGATTCGTGGACAAGTATCACTGGAACGAACACTCCAGTGAGCAACAACATACACTTCATTACCAAAAGAAATTAGTTAGTCCTAAAAATTCATCAGAAAGGGAATATGACGATCAAGAATTAGCCTCTTTTCCCTTTTTTTGTTCTGCATCCCCTGCCCTTGGTCTTAAGTAAGGTTCCCAGAATGCTTTGAACCAGTATTCGTTAGCCTTAATTGTGTTCTCATAAAATCCTCTGCTCGCTTGAAGCAAATTTATGAGATAGTTTTGCCAAAATGCTAGCGGATTTAGAAATGGGTTTTCGTAATTTTTTTGTTCTTTCTCCGAGGCCATGAGCTAATTATGCTAGATTAGTAGTTAAAGTTAATGATTAGCGCTCTGAGCGAAAATCTCCGATAATTACTGGTGTCGCTGTAGAAATAGTAATTTATACAAAGTATTGCATAAATTACTACAACTACTAGTGTTGCATCTATGAGTTAATATTAATAGTAACTAGCATTAGTCTTCCAGACCAGATTGATTATCAGAAAATATTATTCTTTGATGAGGGCCTTGCTCGGTCTTTTCTTTATCAAAAGTGAAAATATTAACCTAATTTTAGATGGACTCAAATTCTATCAACATGTCACCATGGATACTGTAACCAAGTTGTCTTTATCTTCCAATTCAGGATAAGTTATCAATCAAATTTATACGAAGGTATAGAAACCTTGCAGTGCCGCAATATTCCTAGTCATAGTTCTGGCTAGCCATACAAATTAAAATAAAAAGGGTTTGAGTGGTCTTTTCAACCATTCGATTGTTGGCAAGTGGACTCTACCAGCCACCCCAGCCGCCCCAGCCGCCGCAACCGCTGAAGCAGCCACAACAGCTGAAGCAGCCACAACAGCTGAAGCAGCCACAACAGCCGCCGAAGCCGCCACCCCATGCCAATGCTTGGTGGGTTGCTACTACCGGACCTGCAGCAAACAGTAATACTGCCGCCGCAATAGCTATGATGCTGAATACTACGCTTGTTTTTGTATTCATTTGCACCAACAATTTATCTCACTAATTACTTATACATAATGATACTTCTATACATCAGTTATCTCCTATCCAGAAATTATTAACACACAGCAGTAATTCTGTGACCAAATTGACTGATCGAAAGATAAGGTGGATTATCAGAGAGAAAATGAAAGAGATTCTCAGTACCAACGACATAGCATTATTACAAAATGTAAGCGGATCTA
>JBAVTY010000135.1:0-2691 GCA_049696495.1 Candidatus Nitrosopolaris sp. | reverse complement strand
ACCTTCCCCCGGTGACCGGTAGGATCTTCCAAAATTGTGGAAACGACTCTTGACTCCTGATCCGCAGAAAAATATTGATTTTTATACTCAAATTTTAGGTCTTAGGTTAGTAAAATTAACTGTCAATTTTGATGATCCGACTACGTATCATCTCTACTTTGGTGATGAAATAGGACGACCTGGTACAATCATTATCTTGTTTCCATGGCCAGATGCACCTAAAGGCCGTAGAGGGACAGGACAAGTTATTGCTATATCGTTTTTAATTTCTGTACATTCTATAGATTATTGGGTAAATCGATTAAACAGCCAAAGAATAGATTTTCGAGGTTTTTTGACAGAGTGGAATTCATCTGAATTAGTAAAGGAAATCACATCAAAAGGGAAAAAGAAAGGCAGACTCACACCGACAACTTTTTGTTTGCTTCATGCAACAGATTTTCCTGATAGATATGAAAGAAATATTTTTCCGTTGGTTCATGCTGGTTATATAGTCTTAGCTGATAGATACATATACACTGC
This sequence comes from Candidatus Nitrosopolaris sp., assembly GCA_049696495.1. GTDB lineage: Archaea > Thermoproteota > Nitrososphaeria > Nitrososphaerales > Nitrososphaeraceae > Nitrosopolaris. The sequence goes on along the minus strand of JBAVTY010000135.1, from coordinate 2,169 downwards.
TTATGCAAGGGATATAGTAAGAGGCTGTAACCCCAGATGGGGTCGGCAGGTTTATGAATTTGCCATTAAACCAAACGTCACTTTTTACTTTGGAGTACCTGTCGATGTAGCAAGTGAACGGATATTGGCTGGGGGGCCTAAATTAAAGTATTATGAAGCTGGTATGGACCTGAATTTAAGTAACGATCCTTATGAAAGTTACAGAATATTCCAAAGTAGGATAATTGAACAGTATGACTCTATCCTGCCGGCCCAATCTGAGGGATTTGTAACAATAGACGGTACTTCAGGGATTGAAGAACAACAATATTTGGTAAGGAAGAAAATTATGGAAACCATTCCAGAGTGTAAATATGCACGACCATTAATCAAAGAACAGGTCGTATAAAGTCAGTGATCGGTATCAGATACATATACATTTCCAGCAGAATCTGCATAAGATGGAGATAGAAAATGGCTATCTCGTTCAACAAAATCAGTAAAGGAAAGATGGTCCAATGTATAGTCTTGGGCGCGATATTCGGTGGGGCAGTCATATGATATATAATGACACATATCTGATATCTCCAAGTTAGACATTGTCGAAAGTTTTTATCTGATACGGTTCAGAGTCAGCAGCCGTCATTTTGCATCTCATTCCAAACGTGATAGTTCCATAATCCCTTTGACAAGACCAACTTCCCGTTATGGAGTAGTTGTCGTCATTCGCGTCCCAATCGCGTGTAGAACATACTGGAGCTCGCTGCTGTTTTGAATATGGTTAATGTCCACTATTCCAGTACAGTCGGGAGATATGTTTGCTAGTAACCCGATTATTCTCTTCCTATTTCCAGTTCCGTCGTTAATATGTTCAAGCTCGGAACTACAGTTGGGAACAACAATAATTATGCAGGGGGTACCAGTTCAGCCGTACGGCATATAATTCACAGAATTCGCTGGATGCATGGGAAAATTCAGACGAATCCCTCAAGCTAATAGAAGGCTTGTCAACGTCCTTTGGTCTATATGATGTGATATTGTTTTAGAAATTTTAGCCCTTAATTTGATGTTCCGATTTCACATCCCATAAGAAGAATAGTGTAGCTATTATGACAGACAGAATGTTTTAAATGATATGCGGTGGAATTGGTACGCATGGCGACTAGAAACGATTATCCCGAAAAGAATGCCTGGTGGATAAATGAACTAAATTCATTAGGGATCAAGAAAGACGAGAAGATTGAGGAATTAAGAGACACGCAAGCACTTGAGAACCTAACCGATGACCTAAAACAACTATTCATCCATGACTATAGAGACCGATTAGAGTGAAGGAGAAACGCCGCATTGCACACATTACATTCTCAAATGCAGTGCACCAAGGCTTAAGACGAGTTTTTTCTTTCTCAGTCCATACTTAAGCGCTATCCATCTATGTCTTTTACCAGCATTATGCAATTTTCTGATCTCTTCAATTTCTAAATTGGTCAGTTCCATCAATTTATCAAACATTCTTTATATAGCAAAACTAGTATAAAAGACAAGAATTACAACGTTCCAGTAAGATAGCAAGGACGGTTCACCTTACACCTTACCCCGACGCAATACAGGAAATCCAAGTTTCGGTAGTCTGCGACAAGTCTCGGTAGTGGGCTAGTAGAAAAAGCTAAATAACGAATCAACTGAACCCCTTTACATGCGGGGACCTAATCCCACCCAGTCCGCTCATTTAGTGTGGTAGATATACTCGCATATTTTGAATTCATTTTGAAGAAAATGTTAACAATATTGAAGATGGTCTGATCTTTAATAATGTAGATTTGTTAACATATGTGTTAACAAAAGGGTGTTAAAAGAAGCAGTTCAAAAAAAGACTAAGGAGATAATCTCTCACATACCCGATCATTTCACGCTTGCAGTAGAAGATGAATCCATATTCGTACACGATACATTGATAAGAAAAATGTGGACACCAGAAGGAAAGCGTCCAATAGTAATAACAACCGGCTCGCATAAGAAAACGTGCGTATTTGGTACGATTACCTTCGATGGAAGACAGTTATTTGAGGCTGGGGCATAATTCCATGTTTTCATTTTGCCAATTTCTATTGATAATTTGGTATAAAGCTATCCTAAAGGTGTCTAATGTTTTGGTGAAAAACGATCAGGTCCACCCAAAGAAGGCTAGCC
>JBAVTY010000134.1:0-6789 GCA_049696495.1 Candidatus Nitrosopolaris sp. | reverse complement strand
TTCATTCAAATTGAATGACTCTTTCTTTAGATCTAGTGATTTGCTTTCTATTCTAGTGATGTCTAGGATGTCTTCAGTAAGTCTTTGAAGCCTTTTTGCATTTCTAATTATCACATCCAGATACTCTGCTTTTTCTCCGCCATCTGTTTCTTTGGAGCGAAGAATATCAGCTAATCCAAGTATTGGTTGTATAGGGGTACGTAATTCATGAGCTGCTATATTCACAAAATCATCCTTAACTTTTTCTGATTCTCTTAATTTTTGATACAAGTCGGTTTGTGTCCAAAGACTTTCAAATATTGAAGCGTAGGACAACACTGTGGACTGGCTATTAGAGTAAGTTGCTAATCCAATTGCTTCAATAGATGTTTGTTTTGTATCATCCTTTAATTCTATAGTCAGGGAATATTTTTTGTCCACGATTATGATAGTAGCCTTGGTTTGTAAAGGCGGTTGGATGTATCTGATATCAATGTTTTGATGTGGTTGCTGTGCTTCCTCTTGCATTATCAACAACTTTCGTGATGTTTCTACAATTAGCTCATCCTCAGGTGTCAGGATCCTAACCTTTACTCCTCGTTCCGTTGCTGCCTCCTTTAATAACTGAACTGCTCCTGCACGCTCTTGGCGATGAAATGCATTAGCGGTAGAATACATTACCAATATTTCTTTCGTAGCTTGTTGCATTAGGCTGAAGCCAATCTTTTGTATTTCAACAGGGTCTTGAATGATCTCTATTCCTTCTGAGTCCGCTCCTTCTTCGATCGCTTTGATTCTCGCTTTGGCATCAATTCCATTATTCCATATCTCATCAAACAAAGAATTAAAGTGGTTGATATAGAGAGGTTCAGTACTGATTAGGAAACTCTGACTCATCTTACCACCTTCCATCTTTTCTATTGTCGCTGCCAATGCTATGTCTGAAACACCAAAATTCATTGGTGGCATGTTTGTTACATGTCTTATCGGTATGCCTGCTTTTAGATATTCTTTGACTAGATAAAGATTTTCTTTATCTATATTGATAATCCATCTCATTCCCTTACCTTCTCCTTTTTGATGCTCGTCTACTAAGTTCATATATGAATCAAAAAAATACTTGTAACTCATCTGCATTCCACCATATGCTGAACAAATCGACAATTTAGCTGATCTATAATTTAAGAGCCTTATTTCGTTGATAATTTGATCTTGATCTTGCAAGATTCTAGTGCTAGCAGGTAGTACTCCCTCCTCAATCTCTTTAATTCTTTGTTCAGCTGGAGTCGCATTGTTCCACAGGGTATCGAATACATACTGCTGCTGTTGTATGTTTTCTTTTACATTGCTATAAACTGCATGTGGTGTCGCTGTCCTCATGGATTTTGATTCAGCAGGACCACTACTCCTGGTATCGGTTGTGGATATGGCGATGTATTCGGCATCACTGACTCCAAAGTTTCCCTTGACCCCATCTAGATGTCTGAGTTCTACACTTTCCATAAACTCTTTAGCATAGGAGATATTCTCGTTTGTAATTTCAGTAATAAATCTCAATCTTGTAGCTCTAGCTTTTGCTTCCAACATAGCTTTGCTTATTGCTTCAAATCCTAGGGGTACTACTGATAATGATTTAACATCTGCAAAATAATCCCATCTTCTATTTGCATTCTGAAGAATATGCAGATAGCTGTTGATTATGATTTCTGTACCATGTAATACCTCAATTCTCTCAGCATTATCCTTCTTTATATCGGATTTCATAATTGGTAGATATTATACATAGGATAAACTATATCGATACATTTAAGGATTGATTCAGATAGAGAAATAGTGCCATAATATTGCTAGTCGTTACCATTTGAACCTTTTAACTATATCTTCTACATTCGGTTTTTAATCATTTTTTTATTGTGTTTTAGGAGTCAGTAACTCTTGCATTATTATTGGTCTGGTTATATGGAATAATAGTAAATTATTTAGTCGGCTGTAATATTTATCTAAAAAATTTAAGTCTCAGTTGCATAATTCTCGGAGTATTGTCAACATCCTGAGAGCTAATACTGCGTAACGGGAAGTTCTGCGCAAGATTAAACGTATGAGAAATAGATCCATGTAAAAGGCTGGGTGCATTTCTAGTAACTTTCAGTTCTTCATGACATGCTCATCTTGAGGAAGAAAGAATTTCTCTTATATCTGGGTCCGTTATCAAAGCGTCGACGATTTTTTTATGTTCTTCCTGTGGCATGTCATTGTATAATCCAATCGAATCAATTGCCTTAAGTTTATAATAATTCACAATCGCTTTTTCAATTGTCATTAATTCATAGTACACTATTCTTCCAAATGCAGTTCTATATTTTTTTCCATTCTTTTTTATTAGCATTCCATTTCTTGTAAAATTAGATAACCTTGAATAATACTGTCGCGGAGAGAGTCTTGTCCTGCTCCTTAGATCCGAGCTATCACTGCCTGTTGCCGAGATGGACTTGAACAATTCCACAGATATTGGATCAGAAATGGTCTTCAATATACTGGCCACTGTTAGACTCTTGGTTTTTGTTGTCCTCGCCGCTGTCGGGATTTTGATTCTAGTGGTCTTGTGCTGTTTGGACCTCAATCTATCCGAACTCTACATCCACTTGGTAATACCTACATTATAGCCTTAGCGAGGCAAATCGTGGTTACAAACACAAAAAAATATCCTATTTTAGGCACGATCGTTAACAAAGAAAAATTGCCCTTAGGTATATAGATAATGAAAAGAAACCTAGGTGAAATTAAGTCGATGGTTCAAAACTAACTTTGGCAGTTGTAGCTAGTTTGATTACGCTAAGACCGCTAGCGGCCGTCTTCATCCAGATCTTGATCCTCAAATGCATTTATTTATGACGTTTTTAACCGAATATGGGCACTTTATATCAATAACTTCGATGAATATGTACTTTTCATATATTATTATAATTTTATAATATTGTCTTGTTGGTGTGTAATTATGTTGTTATTCTTATCTATTCTCTTCTACATTTTCCAAAAGCTTGGGCACCATGGCATCTTTTGAGAGTAATTGCCAATATTTAATAAATTGTTCTGCCAAATACGCATCGTCGTACCTCGCAATTGCTACTGTGAATTCCTCCGGATTGCCAAAGTTGATATTTTCGTAGATCACTTGGTTTCCATCGATTACCAGGAAGCTGTTAAACTTGGGTATTATACTATTGTTGCCGTTACCAACTATTGTTGTAGGTTCTAGATATCTTAGTTGAAATGCTTGTGATCTTATTAACCTATTCACCGCCCTAAATGTTTCTTCATCTGGAGGGGTTCTTAATATTGCATTCAGTCGACTTTGGACACTAATTTGGGAAGGATTACCGTCTAAGAAGTGGACGGTAACTCCTTTTTCGATTTTTTCGAACATCTTCTTTGAAACATACGGATCATGATATCGTGATGCAAAGTAAATTTCCTTCCTAGCGTCTTCAAGCATGCGAATTACCTCAATTACAAGACTGTTGAAGTCCTTGATTATGGCAAAACCGCTTAAATGCGTCGAGTTTATAAAATTCTTCAAATTGCTGCCTTTAACAATTTCGTCTATAATTGATTCTTTACGATCCGCAGGAAAGTCCTGTCTTGTTTTCAAAATATCGATGGCTTTTAGTTGCCAGAAATTTGTTAGAAGATTCTCAAGTGTTTTGACATGACCGTTATATACGAGAGAACCAAGGGTGGTTGTTCGATAAGAGGCATCATCACGCTTCTCCACCAGCCCAGTGTTGCGCAAGCGTTTAAGCTTCGTATAGAACTGCTTCTTGCTAAGCTTCCCAACATAATTGGATAAAGTCAGTCTTCCAGCATATGCCGCTTTCATCAAGCTTAACGAGGTATTATCTGATAAAATGGTGAAAATCTGCTTAGATGTCACCTCTTCAGGCATTCCATGTCTCGATGAGATAAGAGATGAGATAATCCATATAAAACTTCCCTTGGCATAATATCGCCATGATTTTTTAATTTTACGATACCGTTTCTAATATTTTACGTTACGGGAGCTTCCATCTCTTAGGGTGCAACTCTTCAACGTCTCGATATCCAGGAAACTAGCGTGAGTATCATCTAACCTATGAGAAAATCAATCGGCATTTTGGGACTTCTATGTACGCCTTTTATATCCAGAATAGTAATGCCCCTGCAATTAATGCTGATTGAAGCATTAAATGCCACTGCATGGATTTCTTATGTTGCTGTCGTATAAAATTATCATCGTTTAAGTGCTTTAATATTTTTGCCATTTTTATGGCTGCAATTGACGTAACAAGACTTATCAAAATTGGGTTGATTATCCCAATATTATTCGGCAGTGAGTAGAAAGATATCCACGAGATAAAAGTCATAGTTGCTGCGATAATTATAGTTAGTATAACTGTATTTTTCTTACCGATGACTATTGGGATAGTTCTGCGACCAAAAGCCTTATCAGCTTCTACATCTCCTAAATCGTTCAGTAAAGATGTTATAAAAATTATACTACCAGACATTAAAGCTGCGTAGGTACACACTAGTGTTGAGCTGTTAAGTATGATTATGTAATTATAATCGTGATGTATCATACCAGAGTTATTAAATGCGTAAGAACCTCCTACCATAAGACAGAGCATACTCGCTACTGCAATAGCTACAGTCTTGATGATAAATCTGTCCTTAAGACAAATTTTGGGGGCAGAATACATTAGGCCTATTCCAATTATTATCAGCGTTATAATTATGCTGGAAAGATTGAAAGTTATTAGAGCTAAAATTATGCCAGCTGCATTAGTCGTTATCACGAAGATTCGAGCCTGTGCTTTTGAAACTTGACCCGACGATATTGGTCGTTTTTTTCCACTACATCTATCGAGATCTGCATCAACGAGATCATTGAGAACATACATACCGGTTATAATCAAAAAAGTGCCTACAAATAACGCTACACTTTTCAGCGCTATGGTCAATGAATTTACGCCATAATCTTCAGTAGAGGTAAAAAATCCTCCCATCGGTACAAAAAGCCCCGATACTGTTGCTAGCGTATACATTATTCCCCACCTTCGACGAGATCGCAGTAAAACCAGTTGGGATAAGGCTAAAGAAGTTCGGCTTCTTCCTTCCCCGGTGGTAGCAGTCTGATTCTTAGATTTGAAATCTAATTGCATATGCACCTCATGGAAAGCCTCTTTTTATGACATTGGTTACCTGAAATGGACACTTTGTAACAAAAAGAGTAATCTCTACTGAATTTTCGTTTGAATTATTCCATGTCTTACATCTCTCTGAAACTATCAACCTAAATCTATTTCTTGACCAGGCCCCATGGTCAGGAATTCAATTGTCATTCTCACTCTGTGAGAGGTGAATGTCGATAAAGTCATTATGGATTGAAAACTTTTATCCGAATATGAAGACGAGGTTTGTATTCTTATTTTGACTATCATCTCGGTCAACTCAATTGTAGGTCAATAGATAGATGGGAGAATCAGGACTCGACTTTTGCTATGAGTATGTCCCTTATCTTTCGGTCGTCCTTTAATAGTGTGTCAATAATTTTCTTTCGTTCATCCCTTGAAAGTTCATGAGGGGGCACTTCGAACGAATCGATTGCCTTAAGTTTCCAGTAATTGTTGTTGCTGAATGCATTTTCTAGTGTCATCACAGCATCATAAACGAGTTCGCCAAGCACAGTTAGAGAATACCTCCCATTCGTTCTTTTTACTACACCAGCAGTTAGTAGGCCGGAGATTCTGGAATAATATTGCTTACGTGTGACGTTTAGTTTAGTTCTAAGTACACCACTATCTCCTTTAGTTTCAGCGATTGTTTTAAAAATTGCCAGAGCTTTCTCATTGGATATCACATTAAGGACATTCGTTAAAGAGAGAGGCTCCATATAATTTTCTTACTTCTATTAACTCATATTCGCATATCTTATAAGGATTGCGTATCATGGCTAAAAATTTCAAATGTCATAACATCAAAACGCAATGTTTGGTATATTCAGGGTCTGTTGAAAAAAGAAAGGATGATCATAGCAATAAACGTCTTTCACTAGTTCTCCACTCTAGAACTCTACTGTCTCCTCCTTAGGATAACTTGAGCATCAGAGGATTGTCAAACTTCCTTAGGTCTGGTTCTCTAAAAAGTGTGCCGCTTCCATACATGGTTGACATTTTAGCTTCCTAACATAGTTGACACTCCAGTCTTGGAGTGTAATAACAAGTGGATATAATAGAAAATAGGTACAGAATGATAATTGAACCTGAACCTTCAGGTAAGACTGTATCGGATGTTTGCATCGCGTTTGGAGTCTCGAGAGAAACATGGTACAAATGGAAGAGACGATATGATACATACGGCATAGATGGATTAAAAAACCAAGATATGTAGAGTAATAGATACTCTATCAGACCTTTTTCTACTAAAAGTCGCACATATTCCTTAGTTAGTGTATGAGAAAGAAACACATCATACATTATTTTTGTTATTCGTACTCGATTGCCATTACCACTTTCTAATATTTGCGCAATGATTTCGTTTCTATCTCTGTACTTCATACCTTTATCGATATGCATAGAATATATAAATCCATACCCATATACGCTAGAATGTCTTTATGCCAGAGCAGTAATATTATCTAACTGGCGATATAAATGCACATCTGTACGTTCAGATATATGTCCGATAAACCATAAATAAATATACCTGTGCATATTAATATCTTACATGGAAACGAGTGAAACCATAGAAGTGGATGACACTAAAACTACAATG
>JBAVTY010000133.1:0-3804 GCA_049696495.1 Candidatus Nitrosopolaris sp. | reverse complement strand
TTTCACTAAGCAACCTCATTTCATCTCATCTATCCATTGATTTAACCAGATTGATTATACCTATCATCTTGGTATTTTCGCAAGGAAACGATAAAAATGCATATCGACGGTGATAGACTAGAAGACTCACTCCCCAACTACCAGTTGCTATTAATAAATTAAGGTGATTGAATGGGAAATAGAAACATGAGACGAAGCGTTAATAATTTCGGGATACTACAATTAAGGCTTTGCTTCATATACCATATTAAATGGTGTCTGGGTAGCACGTCTAAAGTGTTTAAACCCACCGGCCTTGACTACTTGTGATATGCCTGGCTCTCCTGCTTGGGCTCCTAATGCTGGGCCATTTTTGCTTAGTGATGCTGGTACACATACCATAGTCGAAGCAGCATAAAACAGACGGCCTACTGGATTTAGATTATCTTCTAGTCTGTCATTTGCAAATGGTTCTACTATCATAACTATTCCATCAGGTTTCTTGAGTGTTTCTAATGCATGAGCTGCTGCTCCTTTTGGATCTTCCATATCGTGTAAGCAATCAAAGAATGCTATTAGGTCGTATTGCGAATCTCCATTTGCAAGTGGGAAATTGGTAGATGATGCAACTTCAAACTTTATTCTGGTTTCATTCAAACCTTCTTTCCTTGCTTTATTTCTTGCATATTCTATGGAAGCTGGATGGTTATCAAATCCATAAAACTTGGAATTAGGATATGCCTTTGCCATGAGCATAGTAGAAATTCCATGACCACATCCAATATCAGCAACTTTTAGATCATTATCTTGTTTAAGTCTCTGTTCTAGTCTGCCATTATCTAGAGCAGGAATCCAAGAGCTAACAAGATTTGCAGTATAGCCAGGCTTAAAGAATCTTTCTGTTCCTTGATATAACTCTTTGTCATGCTCCCCCCATGCAATACCTTTACCTGTCTTGAATACATCCAAGAACTTTGCTTCATCTCTATAAAGAGACATTACTACTTGATAGCCACCTGCAATATATGCAGGGCTGTTTTCATTAACCAATGCCTGAGCATGTTCTAATGGAAGATTGTATCTTTGAGATACAGGATCATATGTCAAATATCCTCCTGCAGCTTGGTTTGCTAACCATTCTCTTATATAGCGTTCATGAGTTCCTGTAAGATTGGCAAGCTCTTGTGATGATATCGGCTTTGCAAAATCAGACATAGCTTTGTATAGTCCAAGCTTATCTCCAATGTATACTAAAATGGAACTTGCAGCTCCTCCAAAATCAGATAATGCCTTTGCTATGAACTGCTGAAGCTTTTGGCTATCTATTGTCGTACTTGATGTTGAAGATGGCGGTGCTGAACTCATATATTGGGTTTAACAGAATTCCCTTGTCTATAAATATTCCTTGCAGTGAATAATAATAATTCTTGACAAATTAGGAAACTATACCAATCCCAGAAATGCTAGTAAACCTGGAACACCTATGGAATTAAAATAGGTGCAGCTCGGACCTGGTTCATCGCCTCACCCTCTTCCTTACCATCACAGATATCCATGTTCTGGAGTCGATAATCATTCGTTGTTGTAAGAAGATGGTTGAATAGAGTGTGAACTGCTATCGGGTTCCGAAGGGACAGGATATAAGTTACCTGTGCTATCGTACATTCTCGATTCCTGATTCATAAGTTCCATATCTCTTTTCTGCACCAGAGACGAGATCATCCTCTCCAATCTAACTATGCGGTGCGTAAACCTCGTCTTTTCAATCTCCAACATTTTTATCTCGTCTCTAAGGTTATCTGCTTTCGATCGCAAGGTATCTAATTGATTGTGTTTGACAAGATCCAATACATTAATTATATCTTGTTTTTCCATTCCTCGATCTTTTACTATTCTGTGTAATCCTAACAAGTCATCAAGGTCATATTTGGCTTCTTCGTATATCTCGGCTAGTCGATGCATGCCATCGAGTTTACAATATTCTTGATATATTGTCAGTACTTGATCAGCTGGTAAATCTAATGCAATTATTACTTCAATAGGGGTATTGAGTTCAGAAAACAACGCAATAGCCTGGGTAACTTTCGATTTTGATTTAATATCATCATCCTCTTCCAGTTGGCCCCTTTCTCCATCTGCTTCCGACCTCACTTTCTTTGTTATAGCCCTTATATCTCTAAATGACATATGCATAATCTTGGCAATTTCCCTTGTCGACTTATTCTCCTTGTAAAGTTGGATCACGTACTGTTCTTTTTCTTCCCTGTTCATATCTAGTATCGAAGCCAACTTTTAGTTCATCTAATATAATAGAAAGTTCCTAATAGCTTTTTACTTGTTTGCTGTTGCTACCGCTTTATTGCCCAGAGTTACCGTTACGTTTCCATCTGTATTACGCCTGCTTTCCTAATGCGGAAAATATTTCAATATAGTGATAACTTGTCCAACTTCTAAAATCTCTCAGAGCTTCTTTATCATTACTTGTCCTCTTAAGATAATCTACATATTCATCCCAGAGTCTTGCGAGGAACGTCTCCACAATCATCCAACCATATAGAAATGATCCAGCAAATGCGTCCTTATAATAAAGTGCATATCCTTCGAATAGTAACATTAAATCATTATGTAAATTAGGTCTGATTCTAAACCAATCTGCCATTTGTAGTATGCCCCTACACTTTTCTAAGTTAACCAACTCTCTTGAATATTCTTTCCAATCACTAAATTTTTCACCCTCTTCATCTCTTTGTAAAGAAAACATGATTCTTTCAGATGGAACACAATATTCTGTTATCATTAGGGTGTTAGTTGCATTGTCCAGTGAGCAGCGACACAGATCCTTCGCGATGACCTTTTCATTCATGATGCCCCAAGCAATACCAGCTGCAAAAATCGCATTGAGTAGTTTCAACGCACTCTCTGTTTGCTCTGTCATCAAGCAAACGAAACCGTCATCCGTAACAAACGCATCTATATCGTTCAAAGTATGTCGTACGGCAATTCTTCTAGTATGACATTTTGGGGGTTTCCCGAGTGTCGTTGAGTTATCATCGACTGTAATAGCGACCGGATAGAAAAAAGAACCGAATCCAACTCTTGTGCTATCAGCCATACTATCAGACATATCTTTAACTACTAATTAGCTATGGGGTATGCTCGTATGGATTAATCCATTGACTGATTGACTGACTGACCGATGGATTCTATTGAATAACCCGGTCTGTTTTTAGTCGCAAGTAGAGAGGTTCATTTCTAATCTTCAATTTGTCTTTCGACACAGGACGATACTTTTTGACGCTGTCGAGTGATTCTTTTATCTTTTGTCGAGGATTAAAATCTAGACGTTTACATTCAGAACCACACCTGTCTAGCCAATTCATTACAAGATTAAATGCCGCTGATCGAGACAGTCTCCTGACATTTACGAAGTAGGGTATGAATATGAACGTAGTGCAATACTTCCTGAAGTTATCTGATGGTCTAGCGTATAGCGATTCTATCCAGTCTATTTTACTGGTCTGCTGGTTGTCAATAATATGGTTAGGATATTTCCTTTCGAACCTTAACCTCTTCTGTTCATAGTGTAATCTCCTTGATATCTCGTCATTTCTTTCCTGTATCAGATATATCCAGTAGTCTTTAAGCAGCCACCTGATATTCGGCCTGTAACCATCCCATCGCTGCACTATCTTAACAGTTATGTGAGGCTGGGGCATTATTTATGTCTCCATTTTTAAATTAATTTTCTGTTTGATTAGCTCCCTAGCATGTGTTTTATCGCTTTTGGTTGTTTGTTACCTGTTATACAATTGTAGTAGACCATGA
>JBAVTY010000132.1:0-1908 GCA_049696495.1 Candidatus Nitrosopolaris sp. | reverse complement strand
TTGATGCAATTCTATCGAGGAAGTACCATTAGAAGATAAGTCTGCATTTATAACACGGCGATCGTCTAAGATTAGTATGAACTCGTCTTTGTTATTTCCTGTTAAATCCTTCTTGTCATAAAAATGGGGGTTCCGAATTTATGATGCTCGTGCTTTATTAGCATGGCCAAATCAAATAAGAGATCCCGAAAGTCTCAAAAATTTGTATATGTTGTTTTTTTCAAAAGTTCTTGAAATTCTCGATGAGATAGACAAAGTGTTCCGATTTTTATTTCCTGATCTGGGAGATCTAGAAAAGGAGGGCATTTTCGGTAATGTAGGTATGTGTCTACTTGGGCCGGGATTTAGTGCCATTTTCGGTAATGCACGTGTGGGTACAACAGAGCATATTCTGAGCGCTATGAATGGACTATGGAATATATACGAACACAACGATTTTGAAGCTGCTACAAACAGAGTATTGGAGCATATTTCGACGATATTGGAAAAGGATTATGGCTCATATGTACTCAAAGCAGAGAATTTAGGGAGGAAGATGGATGAACATACCGGAGGTTTTATATCAAAGGATCGAAAAAGGAAACGAAAGATGCTCGAGTTTTGACATGATGAGGATGCATAAGATTTGTCAACAATAACGATCTAGACTTTTATCTTTTTATTTTTTCCCTGAGCGCCGCTGGTTTGATGTGCGCCAACTGAGGATTCTGCTGTATCATCGACATAATGTGGTTAAACTGTTGATTCATTTCTTCACGCATAGCTTTCATATCTTGATCATGTTTTTGTTGCATAGCTTGGGTCTCATTTACTTTTTCAATCTGAATTTTCTCCAACTGTTTCTTTATAGCTTCTTGTTCAAGGATTTTATTGGCAAGATGTGACTCTAATTGTTCTACCTTAGGTACATCTTTCAATTTCTCCTCATATTCAACTATCTTCTTTTTCAATCGATATTCGTCATTGATTGTTAGCTCATCTATTGCCTTCATATATTCTAGCAAAATCTTTTGTTGTGATTTCTCATTATCTTTGTCATAATAAACATTATCTAGATTGACACTATGTCCCATCAACAGTTCTTTGAATGTATATGCTACATCTGAATTCATTAGTTGTTGTACTTCCAGACATGGTTGACAAAATCATGTACCAACACACACAATTAGTACTGTATTGAAAAACTTTCTCAGACTGTGATCAGGCTGTAGATCTTCTAGTGGCAGTCCGGCTTTTCTTACTAGAAAGCGCATTTGTTTATTTATCGATTTGTTCGAAGGTGGTGTTGGTTTATTTGTTTTCTTTGAAAATGTAGCGAATTTGTCACGTATAAGCCAAGATTCGCCTGTTATCTTTTCTCCTTGGGATTTACGAAATTTTAGATATTCATCAAGACTGGTCAAAAATTCAGGGGTAACCAGGGTACCATAAACAGAGTCCTTACTTTCTGGGTATACTGTTACAATACCGACCTCCCCTTCTAATCTTTTGACTGACTTAACTTTTAGTGTCTGAATCGCGCCAACTCGTATACCACTTGAAGCCATCAATAAAATAATACAGCGGTCTCTAGGATCTGCTATTGATAACAATTTCTTAATCTCCTCTTTCGTATAAGATCTGTAAGAATTCGTTACATCATCAGGAAGGAATTTGGCAATTTTGTTCCAAGGCAATGCTATCTCATTGAATTCTAAGAAGGATTTAACTCCCTTAAGAGTTATGTAACCGATTGCATTACTCCTATCTGTAAGATGTCAGTTATCCTTCTCCCATGAGTGGCATTGTAATTCTCAGTCCATTCCTGTACTGCTTGTCCAATATCTGATTGATTTCTGAACGTACTATTATCAATGGCTTTTCTCTGTAGCCACATCCATCTGACTTCAATTACATTGAGTTTAGGAG
>JBAVTY010000131.1:0-3093 GCA_049696495.1 Candidatus Nitrosopolaris sp. | reverse complement strand
GTATAGGTATCTTTCTTTCTAACCAAACTGGAAATACTATTTATGATTCTATAAGTTCACTTTTAATAGGGGCTATTCTGATGGCATTTGCATTCTTCTTAGCTAGAGAGAATAAAGGATTACTTATCGGAGAAGCGATATCAAGACAAGAATACAAAAGGATTGTTAGGTTAATCAAAGAAATACCTGAAGTCAATAGAATAATAACAATTCGCACTATGCATCTTGCACCAAAGGATGTTTTAGTTACAATAGAAGTAAACCTGATTGATGGTTTGGACACAGACAAGATAGAAATAGTGATAGATAATATCGAAAAGAAGGTAAAACAAGCTATTCCATATGTTAATCCTGCTAATGTTTTCGTAGAGCTAGAAAGGGATAGGGTCTCTGATCTTTATAAAAGAAAAAGGTCGAAATAGATTTGGCTTTTCAAGTACAATTAGTTTAGTTCTCCTAACAAGAGGTCAGCTAACCATAGAGAATTGGAAAAGGTTTTTTAGATTACTAATATTGATGATATTAGAATAGTAGCCGAAAAGAGAATGAAGATAAATCGCCCTGCAAGCTTTCTATCTGTTTGATGGTAGAACTATCTTTATTACGCCTAGTCAAGTACAGAAATCACGGATTTGTTGTACACTTACTAATAGTAATCCCGAACCTGATTAATATATTTTAAATCTATGCAGTTTTTACAGGTGCAGATGATAGTGCTATTGTCTTCTATCTTAGGTTGATGCTTTTCAAGCGCAGCCGCGTCTCTGAACATTGTTTACAAATCTCAGCCCGATTATTATTTTCAGCTCAGAAGCAAAGTCATGTAGAAATCCTGTTCTTTTTTCTAAGATTGTGTTTGCTTCTAGAAAGCTTTGACTGAATCTATCAAAAGCATGATTTCTACAAAGCCGTTCCTGGATTGTTTGCTTAAATATAGTATATTGGAAGATAGCTCCTTGTAAATGAATCATTTACAGAGAACAGGCTATCTCTTAGTGAATTTAGCTTGCTCGTCTTTGATGAGATTCACAGAGTGTAAAAGACTATGCTTATACGTCGATAGCCAGGCACTACCTTCAACAACTAACGCTCAAGCGAGACCATTTAAATAAAACGTATTAGCCTTTGTGTTGTATCCAAGCTGCTTGTAAGTTAATACTTTAAAGTGATTTTCATATAGATATTTCATCAATTGATCAAAGAGCCCTGCATTAGTATAATACGGGCGGTTAGTAATCAAAGCCACATTATGGAATATAAGTAAAGGAACTGCATCTATCTTTCCACCATGATTATAAGTACTCTGGCTATTTACTACCTTTACAAAGTCAGAAAAGATTTTAGTGTTGTTAAATGAATCTTTTATTTCTATTATATCAAAAGATAGACTTCTAGCCGCATACCTATTTGCGTAATTCAGTTCTCCATTGGGTCCATAGGTTCTACAATCAGTTTGCGGATGTTTCTTAAAGCCATTACAATTTAGGAACATAAGCGGTGCCGTCCCAGATCTTCCTATATTGTAATACATGGCAACTGTGTTTACCACTAGTGGGTTGTTTGACCCAGAATTGTATGGGTAAGCAAAGATGGTGGAATTATATCCATGGCTGGCAAGGCATTGTTTTGAGTCACCAATTTCATAATCCAATTGTTTTTGGTTTAGTATATTAAGAAAAGGAGTATGAGTCATCGAGTGTGATTCTATATCCATGCCATCCTTTTGCAATGTTGCAATATCCTGCCAGTTCATACGTCTTATATTTCCAGAGTTAGCATAATTACAGACAACAAAGAAACTAGCCTTAAACCCATATTTATCTAAAATGGGTTTTGCATATGTTATTTGACTTTTCCATCCATCATCAAAGCCTATCATTATTGCCTTGTTATTACTAATATTGCCGCCTGAAGCGGTAGTTCGTGGATGGGCAAAATAAGGGCCAGAAGTAGAAAAGGCGTGGTTATGAAGGCTATTAAAATTTGACGAGCCACCATCACTATTAACTGGCATTACATCGCTAGTTAGTAATGTGATATGCCATGAAGATTTGCTTAGGGCCATGTTTAAAAATGAACTGTTAACAATGACGAGTATCATTGTAATAATAGTAGCGATAATGCCAAACATTGGGTTTCTCTCAGACACTTGATAAGATAATTTATCGAGAATCGATTTAATAATGATTACAGATAAAGGAGTTTCAAATAATTTGATTTAAATTCGGTAAAATTGCAATTTAGAATGCACTCCAATTCTATTTCGATTGTTTTTTTTATGACATTGAAAACACCCATTACACAATCTCCCACGGTATCACTTAACTTGTTTGTTGTTGCTAAGGACTTCCACTATTTTCTTTTCGGTCCAAGTCCATGATTTTTTTAGCGGCAGTTGGTTCGTGTGCTTTTATTTTTGCAGAAGACATTGGTTCACTAGCTTTGTATTGTTTGTTTGAGTCAAATCCTTTCTCTTCAGCATTGTCTGTATTGTTGAAGCGTTTGGCGCCTACAAGAAGGACAGGGTTTTTAACATTGTCAATAACTCTTCTCACCGTACTTCCAAGTCTCCTACTTACCAATGAAGAACTTTTACTGCTTGCCATTACTAACATCCTTCCCAAGAAGTCCTTCCCAAGAATAGAAATAGGATCTATTTTATTAGGTACTATTTCATTCCCTGGATATGGTTCTAATGTTACTCTTTCTTCACCTAAAAGTCCTGCATCCCTAACTCCATTGGACATAATTCTGCCTCCATCATTTAACATGATATCTATACTGTATTTCTTTCTTAAAGTCAACATAGCTTTATAGATAACAAATTCTTCTCCAGTTATAATATAGTTTACAAGATCGGATTCAGGTATTGTCTTGGCAGCATAATCATACCCTCTTCGAGAAGTTACAAATATTACTTTTATTTTGTTATCTGGGTTAAGCACAGCTATCTCACTTTTCCCAGCTTTCTCCAGCAAGTTCACGCTCTTGAAGGATCTGTCAGAGCGAGCTATCACGATATAGGAAAAATGCTTTGATCTTTTTTTAATTAGTTCTAGTTTAAGTAAATCTTCGTAAATATCTGGATTAGAT
>JBAVTY010000130.1:0-2092 GCA_049696495.1 Candidatus Nitrosopolaris sp. | reverse complement strand
GTATGCCTTAACAAACATATCATATCTTACCTTCCCTTCGTCTATGCTTGATATTTGCTCTACTGCTAGAAACTCGTTTTTGACTATCTTGTTATATGCCTCTACTTTTCCTTGCAACTGGGAATAAGAATTTGGAATCGGCTTATCTCTTATGTCATTATGCTCAAGAAAGCGTTTAAACATCATGGATGTAAACTGTTTACCATTATCACGCATGATTCTCTTCGGTTTTCCATTAGTCATAATCCACTCTTCGAGTACATCTAGGACATCAATGCTCCTCTTTCTTTCAGAGCACTTGCTGGTTACTTTTCTTGAGCAGTCATCTATACAGGTTATGATATAGTTTCTTGCACTAGATTGGCGTATATAGAATGGCCTTGGACGACGAAATAGAATGTATAATTAAAAAGTTACCTTAAGAATAGTTGCTAGATTCTTTCCAACAGCAGCAGAACAATCTATTTCTTGTTAATCATCTTCAGCCTGATATGACAATATTAGTGCTAACTCACCCTTAGCAGACGCGGATAGTATGTAAGTCTTTGTGACTGTGTGTGCTTTTAATTGTAATTTTTGGTTTGCATCTACCAAACAACAGTGAGTTGCTAAGGACCGTAATTGAACTCAATGGTAGTCAGAGCAAGGAGTTCAAGAGCGAATTAATCGATCGTATATTTAGCTAATTAAATCCACTCATGTCGACAATTCGGTGACCCATGTCGGGTGTCATTCTAAGTTACTTTCTCAGATATTCTTTCTAATGGTTCTTCAGTTCCTTTCGAAACGTGATTTTTTATTATTCTGGTAAAGATTCCAAAAAGGCCTTTTATCTTGATCTACCATTCTACATCAATTCTACTGATATAGACTGACCTTACAATTTTTTGCTATCATCCAACATATTAAAAGTAAAATAGAATCATATTTTAATTCTGAATTCTGCAATAAGAGTCTCAGAAAGAGGATTATAAGAGTAATCAAGAGTATGATTCGAAAGAAAACTAAGAGAAGAGTGGAATATACATAATAAAAAACGCGGAATCATGGATATTGCGTACAAAGCAATATTACCTCTAGAAGACGCAACTACTTTTTCAATCATTTGGATAAATGTGTATCTGTTTTTGTTCTATAATTGCTATTTTTATTTTAAACCTGAGGACCTCGGTACGCATCTTTCCCTTCCACATTGGCTTGAATCGATGATCTATCTATAGTAATTGAATTATTCTTAGCTGGATTAGCGTACCTAGAGTACCGCATAAACTGGAATAAATTGGAACAAGAATCAGATAATGCTTTTCTTCGAGACAAGTACTCCATTTATTAAACAAGTGATACAACTCTTAATTTATACTCATTATCTAGCGATATCACCATAACTGTCACAACAATATGACGCTACAGAAAACTTCTTTTCAGAAAAGAACTTAATGTTGACAAGTAAGCACATGATCAATAGAAGAAGCAAAAAGACCGGTAGTTTTGAAGTTTAAGAGAGGATTAGGCAAGATATGGCGATACGCAACAAGGGAAGAAATAATATTTTCGAGCAGACACTGATATTATCATCCATCCTTTGATTTACGTTGTCTGCTCCTTTATCCACAGTTCCATAGCTTCTTGTAACGCTATACTGATATTTCCTTTCCTGAAGCCTTTAGTATTAGCCACTGTCCTTCTAAATCGTTCTTCGATGCCATCTTCTACGACTATATTCATTTTACCCACATTCTCTATAAGGAGATACCCCTATACAAACATATAGAGGAAGGCCATGATATGCTACTTACTGCTTGCGAAAGTTTTCTTGAAAGTATTTCTCAAGTCTATTTGCATCGTAATCACTTATTAATATGTCATCGTGGAAGACATCTTTTTTCCCTTTAAGTATTTTATCCTTTTCCACCTTTATCTTCAGTGCAGTAGGAGTATCTTTTGATTCTGAATGAACTAATTCCATTTGTAATGCGGGACCACTAGAGAATACACCCTGTTCTCCCTCACCACGAATTATAAACTCACTATTCTTATCCTTATGCGGTTTGTCAAATTGCATCGTGTGTCTGTTAATCCTGTCTTCTATTGT
>JBAVTY010000129.1:0-2673 GCA_049696495.1 Candidatus Nitrosopolaris sp. | reverse complement strand
CTATCCTAAATTCCTCAATCTAAAAAACGCTATAGCCAATTATTATAGAACAAGACGTTTTAAACTAGACATAACCAAATATTTGTTTAGGAAAGATAGTTAGCGAATTAATGTTATTGAGTATAGGTAGGAATTATTGGTATGATAATCAACGAACACTTTTCCTCTCTCGTTCCCTTATTGTTTATTTTATAATCTTTTAGCAATATTCTATACTTACAACAACTATCTCAGTATTTTGTTACTCATACCTGGACCGTGCTCTACTATTGTATGATAGCATTCATTTACGAAGTTGTTGTCGTATTAGTTATTATTCTGTATGCCCAATCGTCATTATTGATATGAGAGTTTAGAATCAACACAGTAGTAATGATGATGTGATATATCTCATATGAATTTTGAGAAAGTCATTCAGCAAAGGAAAATGATATCGCTACATAGTGTCGAGCGATTCAATGCGTCACTAAGTTCATATTAACTCGCGGTTTGCAGTCTGTATTCTAAAATATGCCACAAACTAAATTTGATATATACAGAGAAAAGTAATATCAGTCTTGAGAATTATGAATCGAACAACAACAGTGGTTGTAGCATTAATTGCTGCAGCAGGTCTATCGACAATGGTATATGCAGTACCAGAACAACGAACATTGGCATGGGGCGGCGGCTTTGGCGGCTTTGGCGCCTGTGGCGGCTTTGGCGGCTGTGGAGGAGGACTCTTCGGCGACGGTTGTGGCTTTGGCTGTGGAGGAGGATTCTTTGGGGATGGATTCCATAAACATATCATACAAACAGCCAGCCAAGTCAATACTTGTCACGGTGACGTGGAAGATGCAAACACAGGTTCCAATAGCCTAGGCCCGCACAGTGTTACCCCGACAAACGGTGGAGGAGAGAAGTGTGTCAACACAGGAGTGAACACATCTGGAAACGGTTTCGGTGGAGTAGGCTCCGGACTAGGTTTAGATGGGCTTGATCACTGAAAGCCAACTTCTTTTTTTAGTTAAGTTGAAGTATATTATGTGAAAGTATGTCAGATAATATTCAGTGACCACGGACATAGCAATCGTTTTTGTCGTATATTGAACGTAGATATATTCCATAGAATGATTATGAAGATAAATCATAATTCGAGTACCAAATAGAATTCATCTGTTTACGATTGGAATAAGTCTTACCGATTAGAAATATAGTATACAGTTTGTAATCCTATTTATCGTTGTATATGGTAATAATAACTGGTGTAGATTCGGCTTAGAGAACAGAGAAAATTAGGGATAGTTTGCTATTGTGTGGTTCATAATTCTTCTATCCTTAATCTCTGTGTTTTCGGATAAGCCATCTACACTTTTCTAGATTCTAATAAAAACTACGAGTAGAAGATCCTTTGAGAGAATATGAGGATAATCTACCAATGTTTTCACTGTATTAATGATTTTCAGAATATCGAACAGTTTCTAGATAAATTGATGGCTACGATTATGCTGCTGAATTCAGCTGGTCAAACGGGGTGTGCTGTAAAATAAATGAATACTCCAAGAAACCGCCCGGAATTTTATGATTATATATGTTTTTGGGGGTATTAGTGTGTATCTAAGTATTCTTGAACTGAGAAGACTTGACCAATTCCTGTCCTTTATTTGTTAACCGATATTCGACTGGGGAGGAATTTCATTGTATGCTTGTCTCTCCCACATGCCGCCCTTTCGGAGCTCCTTGAGCCTAATGGCAAGTATTTTGCTACTAAAGCCTTTCAATGGTTGCCTAAATTTCATATATCTTACTGGATTTGTAGCGCAACATAGCGGAATCAAAATTTCAAGTGTTCCTCTTTTTGGAATCAATTTTCGGAGCTTTGCAGTCTCGTCCGCCTCTTCTAAGAGTCTTGGATGTATGTGATTTTATGCGTAAAGGTACGCATTAATCTCTATACCATTAATCAAGAATATGCATTTTGACTGCTTTCATAATAGTTATCGCATCATTTTGTGCACCAAGCATTAGAGTATAGTCCCCTTTTCCCAAATCTGCAGCTGGAGTGAAGATAAATGAAATTTCTTTTGTGTTCATTGGTTCTAGCGAAAAAGATTGCTCACTAAAGGATCCTGTGGAATTACCAAGATCGCCAGTGGGTGTAAATGTCCCTGATGATACCATATTAATATTCTTGTGTGTCGACATTTTAGTCGCAGAAATATTAACCTTAATTTCCACACTCTGGCCTCTTTTAATTGTTAGCTCTGGAAGTGAAGCTGAAACGGAAAAGGGTAACTGATGGTTACCATTATTATTGTTGTAGGTCGATGGAGTTATGCTACCTATTTTATTTTCTGACAATTCAGTAAACCACGTCTGCCCATTTTCACCTCTTGAGAATTGTAAAACATTTGCTATCCCACACGTCTTACTGCTCGGAGGACAGTCGTCCCATGATCTATCCTGTGTTGGAATCCAATATTCGTACAACGTATTGTTTACAGGATCAAACCTTGCTATCTTGTTACCCTGATGCTCATTGAACCATATCGATCCATCGTCAGCTCCTTTTTCCATCCAGCATGGGAGAGTATACGCATCCTGTGGAAGACTACTTGATTCATTTAGACCATATATCTTTGGAGAGGCATTAGATGTTGCAAACATTGTTACATTGTGGCTTTTGGTATCTAA
>JBAVTY010000128.1:0-5669 GCA_049696495.1 Candidatus Nitrosopolaris sp. | reverse complement strand
AATAGAGTCATTAACTCGAATGTACTTGAATGTTCTATTCAACGTTATTATGCTGCGACAGTACAATAAAATTTTTAATAGATTAAATATTAGGAAGCAATAGGGATTATTTTCGTGATTAGATATTTTTATGCCCATATAATAACTAATTCTAAATATGATTATATGATCACCTTATCACTGAAGAAGAAATCAAAGCCTTCAGTTCAACAGATGATTTCGATTCCTGCACACTCCAATCTGAATTTGTATCCCGTAATTCCTATTATCATATGTTGATACTGATGTTGCTGCACTACTATTTTGTGGAATAACCTCAAATGATTTAATCATCTGATCATATATCGTATTATAAACTGGATATATCTCTGCTGGAGAATAGTATATGATAGAATATACTTTATCTCCGATAATCGTTCCAATGTTAGTAAACCTCTGTAATGCATCAGAAGCGGGATCCCTGAAAGTACCATTTAGCAAATATCCAGGATGGCCTGATAGAACAATATTATTTGTGGTATTTCGGTCGAACCTTATATCTGGAAAATCCTTGTAATCTGCTGCATCGCCTAGCATTAGACTATTAAGATATTGATCCGGTGTATAACTAGTAGTTAAATTCTCTACTTGTACTGTGACACTACTTCTATAATCACTTTCTGGATAAAATGATGCGATATGGACGGATTGCTGTCACCTTCAACACGCCAGTCTGAAGGATATTGTATTTTAATTCCATAGGTAGAATTTTCATATTTCAGGAAGTTAGTAGTATTTTCAGTTGTAGTATAACCGCCTGCACCAGTCATATTGCTAGCCGACGTAGGAACACAACTTCCGTTGGCCATCATCCTACAGGTGCCAGTCCCCATAGGCGTACATCTTCCCTTGTAGCAAAGTTCAAAGGGTGGTAAACTAGGACTGATCGGTTTTGATTGACTTGATTGCCATTGGTAAAGTGTATTCCATTCATATGTGTATCCCTTAGTATATCCATTGCAGTATACTCGTGTGTGTCCTGTAAAACAATCTGGGTTTCCTCCGTTTTGTATTTGCGTATACTGTCCACTATTCCAATCTGTTTGTGCCTGACTTAGTGCATGATTCCATCCGCTTACACATTCCGATTCCCCAAGGCAATCGAATCCACCTATCATATTTGCAGATGCGGATTGTGAAGTTAGCATTATTATTGCTAATAACGCCGATATTCCTAAAGCCGCGGACCATTCTGTATTATGCATAAGTTTGCGCCTAGTGCAAAACTGATTTCATATTCTAACTTTGTACCTTGTGTGTAGTGTGAATATCATTGGTTTTGTCCCTGTGCACTTTGTTCAGTTTGCGTGCAAGTACTACCTGGGCTGCCGATTATGGTACATCCTTGTTGTTGCATCGTTTGTTGTGATTGACTTGGATTTTGGTTATTGACTTCCATGTTCCACGCGTAAACATATCCTTGTGTATACCCATTGCAGTATGCTTGTGTATGATCATTGCATGATGGATCGTAGTTGTTATTCGCGTAGTCTCTAGGTGCGTCTACTATTGCGTGATTCCATCCTGACGCACAACGCCATTCACCCCAACAAGAGAAACCAGATGGTGTTACCCATATACCACCGTAGTCAACATTATGATATGTTCCTTGCTGATCGTATGAATCACCGTAGCACGTTGAATCTGGTCTGGTACAGTCTTGTGCGTATGCTGGTTGGATATACGCATATCCGCTGTAACTACCACCACTATTATCACATGGATAATAGAATTTGTGATAACAATTGTCGCCTGCTTGTGCGCCTTCGCCATATGCAAGCGCGTGTTGTGTTAGTGTTGTCATTCCTACTGTAGCCAGTGTCAATGCTAACGCAAGCATTATTGCTACCATGAACGTTTTTGTTTTATGCATATCTATACATTGTATTCACTGGTTATTCTTCTAGGTAGATGAGATTACGTTGCACTTACGTTGCAGTTTCGTTGCAATAGTACATACAAGGAGAGGTCGATGGTGTCTCTATTGCTAATCTTGACGTGACTCTTTCTTTGCAAGGCGACTTACTGAATTATAAGATAAATTCTCTAACTAACGTTTTGGATTTATCCACATCGAAGGGATTCAATCTCACGATACCCCCTAACAGTAATGATCCAGCAGCAGCACAATACCCCGGAACATCGCTGGCTGGGGCTCAAGGATGGTGGGTTTTCCCGAAGCCACTTTCTCCTGGGGATCATACAATCTTTTATAATGTTCGTGTCACACCGAGGGCCTGTTGACTTCACCTGGTACTAATGCTCATTTCGCAGACATTACATATACTCTTCATGTGCATTAGCAGCGAAATATATAGTAGAGACCGCCCAACGTTGTTGCGATTGATTCACATCGAGTAGACTTCTTTACTCGTCGATATATGATTTATACTCCACTTGGACAAGCAAAGTAGAAATGTATATTTGAAAAATTGCGACAGAAGATGTTACTTGATAGGAGTTGAACCTGATGGGAGTTGAACCTGATGGGAGTTGACCCATGACAACTCAATTAGTCATTTTCATATAAAATAATTAACAATTATCTACCTTGGAAATAATTTATTATTTGAATGTAGCATTATTGAGAGGTTTATATTTATCCTCTTATCAAAATTAATACTGTCTAAAGATATAGGTTCAGTTAAATGCGCATTATGCGGCAAGACAATTGCTAGCATAAATGCAATCGCAGAGATGATTGACAGTGAAACCTATGCTTTTGATGGTACTGATTGTGCGTTGATGTTCAAGAAGTATAGAAATGTGTATGGAAATTTCTTCGACGAAGAGTAAAGTCAAACAATAATTTCCGAGAACCTCGATCAATGCTACAAGACTATCCTTAGAGGAGCCTTCACCGACTTCACCATCCATTATCGATTTGGACTGGATCTTGTCTACAAATTATACGAATTCGATTTTTGTTAATTTTTCATGATCAATTATTAGAGCAGCCGCATTATACCTACGATGATGACAGAACTGTCCTTCACGTCCCCTTTAATGCACTTTTATCTCCCCATACTTGATGATTGTACTAAGTATCTGCTCAACTTCTTCAGGACCATCATTCTTTCGTACCAACTTTCCAATTGAAATAACATCGCGAATATCACCTCCCTGGTCCCATACTGCTTTTCCTATGACATTAGCAATTTTCAACTTCGGCAATACTTTAGTAGATACTTCTAGAAATTGCTCTTCGGTATATCGAGGTAGGTGTAAGCGTCGAAATCGATCTTGGTAGCCTTGAGATTTCATTACAAGCTGCAAATACTTTAGCTCCCTTGATTTTAAAATCATATTGTTTACGCACCTGGTCCACTTTAATGTGCCCACTTTCCATGAAATTAAGCAACTTCTCCTGAAATTGTCTAAGCATCTTGTCTAATTCGTCAATGCAGATAATCTTAGGTCTCTTCTCTTCTATGACATCTAATATTCGGTTTGTTGTATTGCTACCAACAAAGTATACTCCTTTCTTGTATTCGATTATTCCTAACAGAAAAAGTGTCTTTGCACTAGCTGGAGGTCCAATGAATAGCAGGTTATAATTTTCTTCTGCATCTAGTGCGCGTTTTACTATGTCCTTTATATCATCATACCCCTGTATGTTTTCAAATCCAACTTCCTTACGAAATAAATCAAGTATCATACTTTCATATCATCTCATGCTGTTTTTCTATTTCTATCATTTCTCAGATTTCTATATGCATTTGTCATGGTAGTATAATTCACAGCGATCAATTACCTAGTCCTTACAAACCCTGCCAAAAGCCCCAACCCCAAGCCGCCACTAATAGGAATTCCAAGTGTGTGAAATAGTCCATGTAAATTAGTTATGTCAGCGTTAGTGGTCCAATGCTGGATCTGTGTTGAAGTGTCATTTCCAATCTTATCCCAATTAACCGTACTCGCATAACCATACTTTTGTAATAGTTCAACACCCAAAAAGAACATTCCAGCCAAGAAGCCTACGATAATTAGTATCCACTTCAAGATCTTCTTCAAAGCAAAGCCTATAGCATAACCCACAAGACCGGAACCTGCGAAGGGAATTATATTTGACAATAGTACTTCACTAGCCATTTTCCTTACCTCGCTCCGCATGTTTTGAGATAAATTCAGAATCAAGGAAGTCAATTACGCGCTTCCTAAGCCAACTACGCGGAACTATAATTTTAGCTGAATTGCCGAACTCGGTCGCTATTGCTGTTACTTCTGGTATATGGCGTGTTGAGCGCCTCTTCAATTTTGTCCCTCTGCTAACACTTTTCATTATACATTTGTATTATCATCCTTAGCTATATTCTTTCCGGCTCGTAGTACTATTGTATAATTGTGTCATGTGTACTATTGCGTTGTACTATCGGTCAGTCAGATAATTGTATTTTGATAATAATCAGATAACCTCGTTCATTCTGCTGGTATTCTCTGCGATGATTGCAGCGGTGGTGTGTTTGTCGATTTGTAGTCGTATCAAATGTAATGGCTCTAATATGCTCAGATGTATATCTTAGCTGATGATCTTATTCGGGATAAGTAACAGCACTGATGAAGAGGGGGCGTTATGATGTTATGTTACCTGGTATGCACTATTATTACGAGAGCATGTTAGATATGGTTAGTGAGAGTATTTTTTTCGCTAAAGCATAAAAAATTTCAGACAGTATTAACGGCGAGGTTAACCTCGTGGGTTGCTTTGAATCCAGAGGAATCTATTCCAAGGAATAGTTGTCCTATTTTTGTAAGAATCTGAACCATACCCTAGCTGTAAACAAGCATTTGTCTACAATAAGCTCGATTATTTCTTTTGGAGAACATGTATCCGCAAAGAAATTTCCAAACATGGTCAAAGAAATGATGTTAAAAGCATGCCACCAAGTTATGTTTGTGACTCAAAACTTACATGGTCGATATTTAGCAATTTCTTTTTATGGATAAATTAAATCAGGAAATGAGCTGCCTGTTATTATTCCAATGGAGGATGCACATACTATCATACACATGCATATTGTTATCGAAATTATGTAGCCTACGTCTAAGCATGGAATAATCTCGATAATAATCAAAATGCCAACTACAACCGGATTTTCTGAAATCATGATAAAGGAGGAGTTTCACTATTATACTGATGTGCTCTGGTTCAGCTAGTGGCATTGAATAAAAAAAAGTTATGATAGGTGATAGGCTATTCTACCTTTGCTGTTTTTTTTCGTTCTAGGCCCACTGCCCTTAACCAAGGATCCCAGAATGCTTTGAACCAATGCTCATTAGTTTTGATTGCATTTTCATAAAACCCTCTGCTCGTTTCAATCCAATTTGTCAAATAGTTTTGCCATAAGCCTATAGGATTTAGAAATGGATTAGAGACACGACCTTTTTCTTCCTTCTCTGATGCCATGACGTGATTTATGTTAGAATACTAGTTAAAGTTAATGACTTCAGTATCTGGAATTTGCGTCAGATGATAAAAGAGAAATAGAGGAAAAGTTAAATGAATTCAAAGTATATTTTACAAAAATGAACCAACCATGGTATTTTGCAAAGCCTTGTTGGAGTTTGCATTATTAGATGAAACCAAGACGATTAGATTTACCTACTACTGAACAGCACAGCCGTGCGAT
>JBAVTY010000127.1:0-4169 GCA_049696495.1 Candidatus Nitrosopolaris sp. | reverse complement strand
ATTCTCCGCTATAATATCATTAAAGGATTTTGAATGGTCAATAACACAGTTCATTATTTTTAACATCTCTTCATCGGCCAAAGCAGTAAGAAGCGCTCTCTTTATTCTCTGGCTTTTGATGATCATGAATTATTCAAAGAATATCTAAGTACATATACTTGTATTATCGGTTCTCTATATTTGTCCTTATTTCCACTATCAACGTTGACCAGAAATCAGCCTAGTGATAATCTTTAAATAAATACTCTACATCATGTAGCACCAGATGCAAAATAGTTTCAAGTTTGGTGTCACAATTGTGGCAGTAGGAATATTAGTAGTAGGTGTAGTAGCATCAATGAATTTTGGTGCTATATCAGCAGAGGCACAGACTACGATCCATGGTAGCCAGACTAATGGTAAGACATTGAGCGGTAACACAACTGGTAATATGACGAAAGGAAATTCAACTTCAATGCCAACACCAGAAGGCCCATCACCTCCATGATGAAAATAATTTGACATCAATCTTGATTATCCAATCCTTTTCGAGTTTAGTGTATTGAAAGGTCGGAGGATGGCAAAATTGTTGGGAAAAGGTGTCGTAAATCATTTTATCTGAATGAACGGTTTATTTTAGATTGCTGGTTTATCTTATTCATATACTCAATGATCCTATCATCAAGCATTTTATATTGATTTTCGTTTATTTCTCTCCTCTGCAGCAGATAGATTATGCCACGACGTAAACCTTCCAAGATGTCCAGATACTCTATTTTATTTGCCGGCTTTTTCCTAAATTCGTCGTGTCCGTGATGAATTTTCAATAAATAAATACTCATGCATTTTGATTGCTTTCTTGTCCTTAATACTCCTGGTACTGTTGCTATAATTCCAGTAGCCGCTGCTCCAGTTCCTGTAGCAGTCGAAAGCATAGATAAGGGAAGGTAAGGATTATTGTTATTATTGTTGTTTATTTGGCGTTGAGCAGATGCTGCTTGACCCTGTTCAAATGGAAAAAAGATTTCCGTTATAATAACTAATAGAGAAACAATCGCTATGATGACTATTATCTTATCAGTATTGTTGCTGCCTAGTCTGTTTAAATTCAATCTCCTTATAACACCTTGTTTTTTCTATTCCAAGAATCCCTTGCTGTAGTTCTTTAGTTACTCTTTGTATGAATTCCTTTATTTCTACTGGCTTTCTAATAAAGTGTATTCGGTCTTCGCTTCCTTCTCCGCTACCTTGCAGTGTTGCTACTTTATCCTTTTGATCACTTGTGTCAAATCTGTCGACAGGAATTAATGTTAAGTAACTTAATGCTTCATAATTAATTCTAGACGCTGTCATAAAAACCACCTTTATTCTAGTATCTATATTTTTGATTTGTTTATAAAGTTCAAAGCCGTCCATTCTTGGCATAGCAATATCTGTAATTAATAGACTATAGACACCGGATTTAAAATCGTGTAATGCTAAAAGGTTCATTAAAAACATCAACTTCCTTAAATCCATTTTCCTCTAAGATTATCCTGAGAGTAAATGTGATATCGGGTTCGTCATCTACAATTAGAATCCTTTTATTCCTTATTTCTTGCTGCTCTTCCCTATTTGCAACTGATTCCTTAATATTACTATCATCTAAAACAGGCGAAACATCGCACATACCAGTAGAGTCAAGTCGTTGCTGTTCTTGCGGAGTAAATGTTCTGTTCATAACATCATTATATTTTTGGTATGATTATAAAACTAGAGACGAATACCAAATCTGGATTCCATAAGTGGAATCCACAAATGGAATTCCTGTTTCTCTTTATTAATATCATTGGATAGCATTCCATCCATGGTTGAAATAACGCCTACAAAAACAAAAACAAGTTTGAAAAAGACAACAACAATTGCGGCAATGATAATTATCACAACTATCATTGCGTCTCCATTGGCTGTAAACAAATACGCATTCGCTACAACCTCTTCCATAGCCGGACCTACAATGTTGAGACTGACAACTCCAAACGCGCCTGTAGTAATACCGTTGGTCAAAGGATTGTATGATGGAAAAAACATACTACTCATAACCACAGAAGTATCAGATAAGGCAATGAAAGATCAAATTGGTAACTTTACATGATATCCTGCAAATTATGAACCGAATTTGACAAAATCCCAAGATATAGGAAATCTATGGATATTTAAGAATGGTGTCAAGGGTCCTGGTTTCATGGGCTATCAAGCAAGTGTGGTTGATTCAATTCCAGGGGACCCAGGCTATACTCCTCTGTGGAGAGTTAGTATAGTAGAATGGAAGACGAGCATTGGAATTGCACCTACAATACTTGGTTCTGATGACACAATTGCAGCAGCTCAATCAAAGGGCCAGATAACTATTACACCTACAAACGCGGTAGTTAACTGTCCTATCCTTCAGTGGGGAGGCAACAAGGATAACACAATACCGGCAGGTCACATATGAATATCATCGAATGTAGAATAATGGAAGACTTGAGATTCGCTGCCTACTTCCAATATTTTTTAGTATGAAAAAGAGATAAATGAAAATGACACAAAATTTTTCAGCTAGAGATCTGTCTGAGTTTGCATTGCAAAAGTTGAGAAAGGATGGTATTGAGGTAATATTGAATACTCGATGTTGTCCATCTGTCTGCTGTAATAAGTTATATTCGTCGTTTATGTTAGATAGAAAGACATGGCTGAACTAAATAATATACTCGCAGCAAATGAGGAGTATTCCAAGGGTTTTAAGTACGGAGACCTACCTAGTCCTCCTTCGAGAAAACTTGCGATACTTGCATGTATGGATGCAAGATTATCAATAAAGGATTTGCTAGGATTAAGTACAGGAGATGCGCATATCATAAGAAATGCGGGCGGAATTGCTACGGATGACGCAATACGTTCACTCATCATTTCGCACGAGCTTCTAGGAACCCAAGAATTCATGGTTATAAATCACACAGGGTGTGGCATGTTGACTTTCACAGACGAAGACTTGCGTGAGAAGCTCAAAGATAAGTACAAAGCCAATGCAAATGGACTGAATTTTCACTCATTCCCAAATCTTGAGCAGAATGTCAAGGATCAAGTAGACAAGATAAAGTCAACGCCGTTTCTTCCAAAAGATATACCAGTGTACGGGTTCATTTACAACGTAAAGACTGGAAAGCTTGCAAGAGTAGTATGACGCGTAATCTTAGGTAGACAAGTGTTAGGATAAATAGCAAAATCAATACCAGCGTTAGGGAAGGATTCTGCCGACCGAAAAAGAAATGTAAATCACGATAGAAAGGAGTTAAGTATCGTTATTTAGGCCAATTTGTGCTTTTTTATGGCACATATTTCTTGGGCATTGGTCTTAGACTAGCGTTCGAAGCATCAGAACAAAATGCTGCATTTTTCTGGATCGGCGATTCGCCCCAATCATATACCACCAAAAATGAACCGGGACCTGTCTGTTAAGCGCTAAGAAACATGAAATTATGATTTTATACGCCAGTTATGATATCGGATCTATGCATATGACAATGTTCGTGCATAATCATTGATAGCCACAAATTGTCAAGTCTTTTATGATATAATGGTTACAATTGATTATGGATTACAAAAATGACATACAGGAGCCAGCAGATTCATCAGGGTCAGTAACCACAAAAGCAAAAGTTGCGGAAGTACAATTACCATCACTTAAAGATGGACGGTTGTAAGCTAAATACATTATTCCATTTTTATTTGTAGAAACAAACACTGCTTTAAACTGCTACGCAGCAGCGCTGGTCTAGCTACTAATATTGCGCAAATTACCTACACATCAGCAACAAAATGGCACACACACAAATAGCAAATCTATTGCACACAAAAAGCTTACGGCAAACTATATTCTCTATCGTATACTTGTTTATGTAACTTGACAAAGTGATGTCGTTTGACGTAAAAAAAAATAGATGCTGCTGATTAATATGGTTTTGTGTGTAAAGATATACTTTTACGCTCTTTAGCTATAAAATACGTAGTGGTATAACACTAGGCCACATGTTTTCCAGGTGGGTTAACAGCATTGTAAGTTAATCAATTGGCAATTACAGTAAACTAGTACTTGGCTTTTTGACAAATTAATTTTATCTATACAGCTTTAGCTGACTATCATTTAGTCAATTATGTGAGGTTTACTC
>JBAVTY010000126.1:0-6301 GCA_049696495.1 Candidatus Nitrosopolaris sp. | reverse complement strand
TAGTGAACTTGAGAGTTATGCAGTCTAATAGGATTTCACTTTAGGAAAATAGTTAAGGATTGTAGGAAAATAGTTAAGGATTGCATCGTAAATCGATTATAGCTGTTAATTACGCAAGAGATCTACTATACGTAATTTGTTAGCCAGCACAGTTAGTATAGATGTATGAACGATACAACTATGGATTGCATAATCTGATAAAAGTCCAGACTGTAGGTGGGAAGAAAATCTATATTGTTGATTATAAGAGAGTATAGTACAATGTCTAAATCGCAAGAAGAAATGCATGTGTGGAGAAAGAAAATAGAGATGGTGGGCATTGATATAAAAAGTCTAGACCAAGATCTGGACACCAATCGTTTTAAACTAAAAACGAAGCTCATGAATCAGCACTTCATAAATGAACTAGATAAGATCGGTTTACAACTCATAAATATAAGAGGAACATTCAATGGTAAACTCGTGGTACTTTTGGAAGCAAAAGTTTCATCACAGGAAACACCTTGAACCGATGATGACGTCTGCTTTTGTAAATTTAGTATCTTTCAATAGAAACTGCTGGACCGAGTTGTTGTATGGGCAGTGTTTTTTGTCTGAATTGTAGGAGGATCGTCTCTTTTCTCACATGGAATAGAGAACATAAGTAGCATTGCCCTCGTAATGCTTTTCTCCGCCAGCGTCGCTTGTCTATTGTGCATAATCGGTTGTCCTCTCCTTGAATACCGGGCTCTTCAACCGACTGCGCCAAATCATAGCTACTACTTGTTTTGCGTTTGTCGAAAGTGTGGTTATATGATGCCGTTTGAAAGCCTTATTCTTTTTTTAAGATCTTCGAGATCTTCACCGGTAAATCAGGTCAAATTGCTTCGCTTTACCTTACAAGTCCGTGTTCTGTTAGAATGCATAATAATTCTAGAGTTGATTACCCGATACCATATCTGATATCTTATCATATTTGCCTAATTTGTTTCGTCTCATTATTCCATACATTTTGGTTCTATATACAATGGCATAGATCATTGAGTACTAACAGATGGCGTAGATAAATAGTCATCCTGCAGCAATGGTTCCAATCTTAAATCCCCGTTTGTGCGCTATGAGTCTTAGACCGAGACTCAAACCAAGGACGAGAAGTATAAGGACAAGCGCAGCTGCCCAACCAAAGTCATGGGCATATTGATATGGTTGAGATGCTAACCTCCAAATCCTCAGAGGTAGTGCGTCTACAGGTCCTCTTAGCGTCGTGAAGAATAGATCCGTTCCTAGTATTGTCATGATTAGCGGTGCTGTTTCTCCAGCTATCCTGGAAATAGCTAATACTATGCCTGTGATGACGCCACTCTTTGCACTCGGGAGAACTATACGCAATATTATTTTTCTTTTTGGAATTCCTAGAGATTGTCCTGCCTCTCTCATAGAGTTTGGAACAATTTTCAGTGTTTCTTCAGTAACTCTTACAACAATTGGGATCATAATTATTGACAAAGCGAATGCTCCTGCCCATACAGAGAACGAACCAAGTGTTAGAACCAGCGTAATGTATGCTACTATGCCAATCACTATCGAAGGTAAACCCACGAGAACATCGTTGAAGAACCTAACAACCAAAGGAAATATCCCATTACCTTCAAATTCTGATAGATAAATCCCAGCAAGCACGCCCACAGGTGCGCCAATAGCTGATGCCAAGCCAACAACAATCAACGTTCCTTGAATGGCAGGACCTATTCCTCCTAGTCCAGATCCTATGGCTCCTGGTGCCTGTGTCAGGAAATTGATGCTCAATGCACTGACCCCATTTATTACAACTTCTATCAAAATACTTCCCAACAGTACTACTGCAAGTATAACGGAAAATATTGCTGATATGCTAACTACTTTGTCTACAACTTTACGCCGCGAAGACCGCCTTAACATCATGTCACGAAGCCTTTCCTTGTTAGTTTTGGATTCTTGCAAATTTTGCTTTACTCCCTAGCTCCTGGGCTGACTTTCACCATTCTTGAAACTAATAGCCGCGCTCCAATTAAGATCGCCATAGTTATCATAAGCAGAACAGCTCCCAAACCAATCAAAGCAGATAGATGAAGATCGGAAGATGCCTCGTTGAATTCATTAGCGATCAAACTTGATAACGTTTGACTAGGAGAGAAAAGGGAAGTGGGAATAGCGGATGCCCCAATCGCATTTCCAATGACCAAAGTCACGAGCATTGTTTCTCCTATTGCCCTTCCCAATCCCATCAGTACTGCTCCTAGTATTCCTGACTTTGCATAAGGAAAAATCGCAATCCTGACTGTTTCCCATCTTGTTGCTCCCAAACTATATGCAGCTTCTCTCTGAGAGTCTGGGACAGCTCTCATGACTTCTCGGCAGATTGAAGATACAATAGGAATGATCATAATCGCCAGAACTATGCCAGCTGTAAACCAATCAAGACCAAATGGGGTTACGCCAAAAAATGGAATCGACTTTCCAAAGGCGTTGTAAAGAGGCATTTCAATTAAATTGAGAATCCAAAATCTGAAAACAAACAATGCCCATAAACCATAAATTATGCTTGGTACTGCAGCCAACAATTCTATAACAAAAGATAATGGAGTACTTATTTTCGATAGGATCTTCGATGAAGACATTTCCGAAAGAAATATAGCAATTCCTAAGCTGAGTGGAACTCCGATAGCTAGGGCTACTGCAGAACTAATCAGCGTTCCAATGATATATGGCAAAGCTCCGAATGATTCACGACCTTCTACCGAGTTCCAGTCAGTACTTGTAAAAAATTTAAAACCTTCAGAGGAAAATATTTTTTCAGAGCCGCTTCCTACTGCATACATTATTAGAGCAAGCATTAAAAGGGTATACGCAGCAGCCCCTATCGCAACAATATAAAAAATCTTGTCTCCCCTTCGTTTTCCGTGAAGGAAGAAAGAAGACAACTTCTTGTTACGTTGTTCACGAGAATCTGTGAGAATAATAATGCCCCTCTTTACAATCATAGAGAATATCTAGATTATTTTAGAATTACTTACAAGAAGAATGTAGAACTAAATCTTCTATATAGTTGATCGTTAAGATAGTAACAAATACATGTCATTATGGCAGCAGAGATTGGAGGTAATGTCTTTGCTTTTGTTTGATCTAAACTAGGATTGGTGCCAGAGTCTTTAGGTAGAAGCAGATATGTGGAGTTTGTTATAGGATGTGTATTTGATCCTGATAAATTTAACAACGAAACTTTCTGTGATTGATCGCCTGCCAGAAGAGATTTGGCATCTGTAGATCATTCCGTTTTGTTGTTTTACCTTGAAAGACATCCAAGACATACAAAAAAAATGGCGCACTCCACGCTTCCAGGTGTCCTTAAAGATGATGCAAATTTTGATAAAAAAAATTACGAACATAACAAAATCATTTCAGATCAACCCTATGACAAAATAGAGAAAGGGGCTAACAAATTACATAAAAGGGGTTTTATGACTGGTATTTGATGTATTTGAGGAAGTAGTCGTATTGGTAGTAATACTAACAGTGCTAGTCTTATGAGAATTCTTTAGGTAAAAAATATTATTATTTGTATCATATCCGATCTGCTTTAAAGTCAATACCTTGAAGCCATTATCGTGTAGATATTTCATAAATTTATCAAACATACCTGCATTGGTATAATAGGGATGATTATTAGTCAAAGCGACGTTATGGAAGGTGATTAAAGGAATCGCATTTATCTTGCCGCCTTGATTATAACTATTCTGGCTATTTACTGTTTTAACAAAATCAGAGAACGCGGTAGTGTTATCAAATGAATCCTTTATTTCGATCATGTCAAAAGACAAACTTCCGATAGCATATCTATTTGCATAGGTCAGTTTACCGTCAGGAGTATAAGTTCTACAATCAGCTTGGGGATGCCTGGCGAAGCCATTGCAATCTAGAAACATAAGCTGAGCAGCTCCTGATCTAGCCATATCATAATATTTTGCAACAGTATTTACTACGATGGGGTTATTTGATCCTTCATTGTATGGATAAGCAAAGATCGTGGAGTTATATCCGTGGCTAGCTAGGCATTGCTTTGAACCACCAATTTCAAAATCCAACTGACTTTGAGATAAGGTGTTAAGATGAGCATGAGTCATAGTATGCGATTCTATATCCATGCCATCCTTTTGCATTGCGGCTATGTCTTGCCAATTCATAGCTCCCCTATCACTTGTCTTGTTACAAATTATAAAAAGAGTAGCCTTGAATCCATACTTGTCCAAAATTGATTTTGCATAAGTGAAATCTCCTATTCTATTGTCGTCAAAGGATAGAATTACTAGCTTATTGTTGCTACTGTTAGTGATCCTGAGATTATCATTCGCACTCTTACTGTCTGGAATTGAATTGAGTGTCCGCATAGAATAAGGAGTTCCAGAGGTATGAGAATAGTGATTATCACTAGCAATCAAATTTGATTTGTTACTATTACTATTTGATTGTCCGTCACTGGTTGATAGAATAGACGATGACCGGTTGTCATTATATGAGTTTGACGAATTTAATGCGATACTAGGAAAAGAACTACCGATTATCATGACTACTCCAAAAGTAATGACGAAAATAACACAGATTTGAAAATTTCCATATCTAAATTCCAGGATGGCTCGACTTACAATGTCCAAGCCCATGTATAACTGTTACATGTCCATATCAGGACTGTTTTAGTAAATTTGGTTTCAAGCATCGATAATTTTCACAGAATCTTTTACCACACACTAATACTATACTTGTAACACTTTAAAAGATAGCCATCACAATTAGCATAAGTTTTCTAACTAATACTTGCAAGGTCTTCCAAAAAACTTCCTGGAAATACCTTTTCTTGTACAAAATATAAGACCAGTCAATCAAGATTTAATTAGAAAACACTGGAACAGATACCTATATGGTATATGTTCCTAAAAATATCATTCTATTTAATAGAATGGCGATTGTAACTATAATTTTTATAGTTAATATATTAGTATTTCAATATATCAACACATTCTCCTAGATTGTAAGCATTTGTTGTGAAGCACCTCAAATATAGCATACCTAGATAATTTTGCTGAAGATATTGAATGCGAGACTTGATCTTTTCCTTAAACTCGTGGACAATTCTAACTATGTTGTCAGTTGTTGTTTTGTTACATTTTCTTATTTGTATAAACTGTTTCCAAATATCTTTAGCACAACATGTATTGCCACAATCACCAGAACTATTAGTAGCCAATTCTATTACTAAATCTTCTAATGCCGCTGATGCTGCCGTCACGGGATTAGATCATAGTATCAAGACTATCAAACAGCCAGTGACCTCGAACACAGACAAAGTAAGTGATCATTACCCAACACTACAAGAAAAAGGCAGAATAGATAAAATCGTGAACCAGACACTAGGTATGTTAAAACCGATAATGAAGACGATAAACAAGTCCCATAGTTGCATACTCGAGGCAGTTATATGCGGTAGTGGTAATATGCCCAACGTGACAATGTTGAGATTATAGATCTCAACTCATGTGTCACAGATATGTCGTAATACCATCTTCCAGGCATTCTGATACTGCATCAGTTAGTTTTTCCATGTTATCTTATCGTCCGTAGAACTCTTCGTAGAGAAGATTATGTAACTGCCATCAATCAGAATAACGCGCACCAGTTCGATTGTTAATTCGCGGTTACTCGACATCTCTTGTAGTTACAATAACGGTGGATCCATGTAATCATCATCTTGATCTGCATTAAAGGATGACAAATTTTGATTATAGAAGTGAGTATGGGTTATCATAGCTACATAAAATCTGAGATTATGTAACTTGTTCACTTCCAAGCCAAAGGAATATTTCTGAAAAGGCTCAATACACATACTCATACGTAACATTCATTTTTAATACTTTGAATAGAAGCATACAAAGCAGCTAGTTTTGAATCTCATCACATGCGGCTCTTCTGCTTAAGAATTTAGAGGCATGATAGAAGTTTTGCTTGACCATGTCCACAACGCATTTCGAAAAGATGTGTAAATGATGAGTACTTAAAAAGAGGAGGGCAGAGATTTCCGGGCAGTTTTCGGATCTGATGTAATCATACGTATCTTTATTTCTCATTTTCTTTTTTCCAATATTCCAACTTTATCACTAAGACGTGTTACCTAGACCGGCTAACATAATTTCATACAATTATTTGATAATTTTGTTCAACACAGGCTTAGCTTAGAAGTGTTATCTGTACCTATTGGTTTCTTCAGCTAAATTATTAGATGATGCCTATAGAA
>JBAVTY010000125.1:0-4919 GCA_049696495.1 Candidatus Nitrosopolaris sp. | reverse complement strand
ACTTCCTAACAACAGTTTCTTAAATCCTGTTCTTCCTCTTGTTCCTACTACAATTAAGTCAATTTTTTGTTCCTCTGCATACTCTAATATTACATAATCTACAGGTCTTGTACTGTTAATTAATTCTGTTTTCAATTGAATATTAGCTTCATTTGCATTCTGAGTAAAGTTTTCAAATCAATTTCCTGCATCTATCATACTATTATTACTACTGTCTTCCACTAATGATTTACTTAATATCTCTTTTTGGGATAGATTCCAATATGCAGGAATATATGTAACAGTAACTGCATATAGTTGTGCTCCAAAAGATTTTGCTAATTCTAGGGCATATTCTGAAGCTTTAAATGAACGCTCCGAACCATCTATTGCTACTAATATCTTTGAAATTCTTGTATTTACTAAATTAGATGGAGTATACTTGGACAAAGGTATAGCATTTGATAATATTGCGAATAATAATAAAGTTTAATATGCATCCGTAAGCTCAATGGCCTCAATATTTGTAAATTTCTTTTGCTTTAGATCGTTGGCTTGTTCAGTAATCAGTTGTTGAAGAGGCAATTTAACAAAAGCGACTATAGTAAAAATTACATCCTGAAATAGGAACATATATAGAAAAACCCGAGTTAGATTATTAACTATGGGCGAATGTGAGCACTGAGGCTGTAATAAATTAAATAATACTTGTGTCGGATGTGGTACAGTCATATGTCCATCATGTTTAAAGGAGCCTAAGAGTTGCAAATGCGAAAATAAAGATATGTGCTGTGCTTGAATAACATATTTATCAAGCCATTTCTGGATATGCGGCAACAATCCGAAGATAACGGCTGCTGCCAAGGTTAATTCGTATTAGGCATTGCCCTTCTTGTAGGACCACGATAGCTTTTTCAGATGGTGATGAAATCGGTCAGTAAATTTGAGCTCCTAAGTTAGATTAGAGGCAATATCCCTTAGTTATATTATATACAACGATGGTAAAGTCAAAATGATAATTAAAAGATTGACAGCAACAACTGAAACCTTCATAGATGATATAGTTTTTAGTACAGTTAGATATGAGCGATATAAAAGAAATTGAAGAACCTGGTCTAGGTACAGAAGAAGCGAAAGCACGTGAATTAGATGAGCAGCCAAAACCTACGCGAAAGATAAGTCATCCTGCCACACCCTCTTATAACAGAGAAGAACCAAGCACTCATGACAAGATCAAAGGACGAAGAATTATTAAATAACAGGATGTGACACTAGTATTCAACACACTCTTCTGAAAAATGTCGTGCGATAACAAGTCATGCAACACAGTCACGATTATGCACAAGTTTCCCGGCTTTGATTCGCAACGATTGATCTACTAAGACGTAATAGTAATGACCAAGTTTATTTGCAGACGTTGCAATATGGAATTTATTTCAGACGGTCATATAATGAAACTATCGCAGCATATCATAGACAAACATGATGGTAAAATGTATTTACCTTATGAAATGATAAAGGGCCAGTTTATTGTTGAGGACTGGCTTGTCCTCGTCTGAATATTTCCGAATTGACTCGCTATCTATGTAGATTATGGTCTGTTTCGCGATTCTCAATAGCAGAGACAGAATTGCCACCGGTGCTTAGTTAGATAGAATTTTAAATAACAGAAGAAATGGCTAATACTATTACTACTAAAAACATGTCATTAACCTTAGAATCACACGCAGGGCTCAATAATGGAGTAGAAATCCCAATTCTTGGTCTAGGAGTGTATCAATCACCTCCAGGCAAGACTAGTGAACGTGCTGTAAGCATTGCGTTGAAGATTGGATACCGACATATTGACACTGCCTCTCTCTATGGTAATGAATCAGATGTAGGAAAGGCTCTACGTCAAAGTGGACTTAGAAGAGAGGAAGTATTCATTACTACAAAGGTGTGGAATAGCGAACAAGGATATGATACTACACTACAAGCTTGCGAAAGGAGCTTAGGACGACTTGGATTAGCCTATGTGGATCTCTACCTAATCCATTGGCCAGTACAGGGAAAGAGCAAAGAGACATGGAAGGCTATGAATAAGATATTGCAACAGGGTAAAGCCAGAGCTATTGGAGTTAGTAACTATACAATTAGGGATTTGCAGGAGATACTACAGTACTCAAAAGACATTGTCGTCATACCTGCAGTCAATCAAGTTGAATTTCATCCCTTCTTGTACCAAAATGAATTGTTACAGTTCTGCGAAAAAATTAACATACAGCTTGAAGCCTACAGCCCATTGACAAGAGCTAAGAGACTTAACCATCCAACCATTGTAGAGATGGCAAAAAAATATGGCAAAACGCCAGCTCAGATATTAATTCGATGGAGCTTACAGCATGATGTAGTGGTGATTCCAAAATCAATACATGAAGATAGGATTAGGGAAAACAGCCAAGTATTTGACTTTCATCTCCAACCAGACGACATGAAACTCCTAGACTCATTAAATGAGAACTTGCAAACAGTGTTTTTGGATTAGTATAGGTAGTAGCACTAGCCAACAACGATGGTTTATTTGGCGGCGCGAAAATAGATAACATATTCTATTCTACGAAATCATAGCATACCCAACCTCAATTAGTTATTATTTGTTGTTGTTGTTGTCAAAAGCTGCATTATACAAGAAAGCAAATAAGATGATTTAGACAACGAAATTAAGATATCATCAAACGAATTCAGAATAGAAGCTCTGGTGCAATCAGAGGCACACCAGTAAACAAATTTAGAATTTATTGTGATAAGACGACTCAGGATTACACGTATAACAAGGCTAAGTACAATCACAAAAAATGAAGTGTAGGATGCCGCACCTATCATCATTTTTTCTTCTGTTGTCGATCTATATTCAACCTCGTACGCTTGTACATAAACGTCTTCCATTTCTAGAAATGCAACTAATTTTTCATAACCTGCTCTAACTGACAACCCGATGCAACAATGCATAAGTGTTTGAATACTATAGGATAATTAGGAAAATTCGATATAGAAATCACGACGATATTATTGGCTATAGTGGTTATGATGATGACCACCAACCTCCACAATTCACAATATTCAACATGACTAAGGTCAAGCTAGATTCACACTATGCCGGTGATCCCCAGCAATTCTAGCCGAGCAAGAGGTGATTGATAAAGCTGATAGGGCAGGTGTATCTGCTGCCCTGGACTGTATCGGGGCAAAGGGCTCTGTATTAACAAGTCTTGTACCTGGCTACGCCATGGTCCGGAAAATGATAAATTTCATGGGCAATATGTTAAACGTACACTTTCTGGATGTATTGCAACGATAGCTTTGTTTAGAATTAACACAGTAATAATGATGATGTGATATATACCATATGGATTTCGATAAAGTCATTCGTCAAAGGAAAATGATAAGAGAATACATTGCTAATAAACAAATTCCTAAAGAATTGATTAACAGATTAATCAAAAATGCTCATGGGGCTCCAAGTGCAGGTCATACCCAGGTACAAGAATTTATCGTAGTAAAAGACGGCATAACAAAGAAGAAGTAAGAAAGGTAGCTGTTAATCAGGAATATGTTGAACTAGCACCCGTCTTGATAATAGTGTGCTCAAACACATCACGGTCTGCGAATCGTTATGGTACTCGAGGAAGAGAATTCTACAGTATCATAGATGGCGCTTTTGCTTCAATGATCATCTTACTTTCAGCTGTAAATGAAGGAATTGGTGCAGCCTTCGTCGGTGCATTTGAAGATAACAAAGTATCACAAATCCTTGAGCTTCCAAAACATGTTAAACCAGTAGGTATTATCTGTCTAGGATATCCTGCAGAGACGCCTGAAAAGCTATCCAGAATTGATGTAAGTAAACTCGTGCATTATGAAAACTGGTAGTCTCCTAGCGCATTAAGTGATCGGCTGAATTAGGTAATTCGGAACCTTTGAAATATTGGCATAATTATCCGCAGCAGCCCATTGTTGTTAAATCGAGAATCAGTACCATCTTTCAATGCAGTATTCCCGAATAATTAACTATACCTTTTTCGTATAGTTAGTGGTTATGGTAACACAATTATTACCAGCATTAAAGGAGGAAGAATAAGAACAGAACTTGAATAGCAACAGTACATTTAGCCAAATCATCTAAAGTATTATCTGGGTGGATTTCTTGCATGTTAACCTGTTATATTTTTGTTATTATCTCGGCAGTCCCATTTATTTAAGAATTCATAAGCACAGTATATGAGATTTTAGAATATTAAATGAAGACCTTGCTAATTTATCTCCGTGTATCTTCAGCCAGCTAGACGTGGACCTGCTCATAACCATTAATCGGCAAAAACCGCAGTGGTTGCTTAAAGATTATTGGATATATCTGATACAGGAAAGGAATAACTCGGTATTAAAAAGAATATACGACGACCTGCATGTAAATACACGGTTTTATTATCTTGTCAGGTAGTTCCCGGGAGGGAAGCATTATAGCTAAAACTTCGCGACTAGTTCGAAGGCGTTTCCTATCATTATACAAACACAAAAATGATTATGTAAAAGAGAGGTAGAATTAGGATGTAATTAAAGGAGTGATACTTTCGTGTAACTTCATAACTTGAGAGATGCAAAAGGAAGGATTAGATCTAAACAATGAAGAGAATCTCGATAGTTACCTAAACACGACATGACACTTTGTTTGGATATGGGGTCGTTCCATATTTGGCTGGCTCGACATCTGTACAGCTTTCGTCCCAGGCAGATATTGATGACCAACGGCCAACAGACGCTTGGCGTTGCTTTGCCATGGGCTATTGCGGCTTGCCTAGTTCGTCCCAACGAGAAAGTGCTCTCGATATCCGGCGACGGTGGCTTCTTGTTCTCCGCAATGGAATTGGAAACCGCGGTTAGGCTCAAGTGCAACCTCGTTC
>JBAVTY010000124.1:0-1605 GCA_049696495.1 Candidatus Nitrosopolaris sp. | reverse complement strand
CTACGGACACTACGGACACTACGGACACTACGGACACTACGGCGGACACTATCACAACTACCCAGGCCAGCCTAGTGCCTACTAACTAAGGTAAGACGTCAAAAATCCTTTTTTTTGAGCCTGACTGGGATGTTTCGAGATTTTATGGATGATATTATATAAATGGGGTTTCGGGTGGTTCGCGTTTGAAATTCCTTCTTCCAGTCGGTATTGGGACCTCAACTCATCACTAAACTTAGCCTCCATTGCTAAGGATTCTTTTTCTTGAGTTAGTAGTTGATGAATTTCTGAACTGAGAGAATTTGTCAATGGTTTAGCTGAAAATGACTGTTGCTCAAAACTACTAGCACTTTATCTGAATTGTCATTTGTAACCATCATACCAAAACTTCTATTTCCATCTTCTTCTTTTCATGTGCCTCTTCGTATATCGAGACTAGCATCAAGCATCCGTGATATTGACCTTTAACTCTTCAAGTGTTTCCCCTTGGCTTAGAGCTTATCCCAAAGTTAAACACTTATCAGGTCTTCATTTTTATTGTTTGTCTCTATTTCCTTTCT
This sequence comes from Candidatus Nitrosopolaris sp., assembly GCA_049696495.1. Taxonomy (GTDB): domain Archaea; phylum Thermoproteota; class Nitrososphaeria; order Nitrososphaerales; family Nitrososphaeraceae; genus Nitrosopolaris. The sequence goes on along the minus strand of JBAVTY010000124.1, from coordinate 1,045 downwards.
AAGACAGTTCATTGGTCATTATAACCTCTACCATCGCGTAGGAGAATTGTTTCATTATTCTATATTCCTCTGGACCTATCTTATTCTGAGTTTAGAAAAGGCTAGTGACGCCGTGCACTGCAAACATCTATTCAGAAAGGAGGAGCCTTTTGATGATATCTGCGGAAGTAAATCCGCATACTCAGGTTCCCCGGAACAGCTATATATGGGCGTACTTATATTACTACTATGACTCGTAAGTATAAGGTGCGTGAAGGTTTCGTGGCAAGGACTTTTCATATACCCAATGATGTCGATGACGAACTTAGAATGATGGCAATCAAAGATCATATCATTTTCGGAGATGGCAATACTGGTGTTTAAGGAACATATTTTTAGGGTAAAGGGTGGCAAGAATACGTGTGCAAGGAAGTGGGCCTCCTCATGTATCAGCAGAAATATTTACCGAAAGCTCCATTATCCTTAGCTAATGTCAAAAACTGTAGTATTCAAGACATGTAAGCCCTCTTCCAGTTCTGAGTGGTTCCTAAGACGCTATTTCGCATGACGTCTTGGTCCAGAGCAAAGGAAATATGTTACCGCCTGTAACAATTCCCCAACTATCTCTTTATGTAGAATACGTTACTGTTTGGATCATATCCAAGTTGATTTAATAACAACACCCTAAATCCATTATCATGTAAATATTTCATTTCTTGAGCGAATAGATCGAGAGTAGTACTTGAGGCATGGTTTGAGATAGTATAATCTCGTATACTGTTTGTAATATTATGGTATACAATGATCGGAATGGCATTTATCTTTCCATCTGAATTGTAAGGGATCCCGCTATTAACAATTCGAAGAAATACGCGAAACATTTCTGTAGGGGTGAAATTGTGTTGGTTACTCACATGATAGAAGCTAGTGCTCCTAATATCATATCTATTTGCGTGAGTAAGCATACCATTTGGTAAATAAGTTCTACAATCAGTCTGCGTATCTTTCATGTATCCCCTACAATCCAAGAACATAAGTCTGTCTGTTCCAGATCTTCCAAAATTAT
>JBAVTY010000123.1:0-3675 GCA_049696495.1 Candidatus Nitrosopolaris sp. | reverse complement strand
ACTGTTTGTGGAGTGGCTAGTTGAAGCGTATTATCTCAGAATGTTTCTTCAGTTGTCACACATACCTCATTACACTACTCTTCAAAAGTTTTCTTCCAGAATAAATGGTACACTATTGGAGAAGATAATTTCCTCGGTATTATTTTTCTTTTTCTTTGGGTCCCTATTCTTCCTCTTAGCCTTAACTTGATATGGATTGTATAACCGTAGTCTTCTAGTAACTCGTGCAGTTCTGGAAAGTTATGACCTTTATCCATACACATGTGTTGCTTTGCTCTGGTTGTTGGTTCTGGCCTATGGACTACTATGCTTTGTAATGTTGCTTTAGTCATCTTCATATCATGTCTATTGGCAGCATCAACGGTTATACCAAGAGGTACTCCTTTGCCCCTACGACCATACTTCGCTTAGTACCAGATTTAGCTCTGTCTGTAGGATTTTGCACCTGTACCTTTTTCCCCCAAGAGGTGCCTTTGTAATAACACCATCCATAGCTTGCCATTTCCAATCAATTCCAGTCTTTTTATCATATACCGATAAACCATCAATCCACATACGTTTGAATACACCAGCGAACCTCCATTCCTGGAATCTATCATGTACTGTACTTGAAGCACCAAGACTTCTTGGAAGAGCATTCCACTGACAACCGGTACGTAAAACATAGAAAATAGTACTTGAAGCACCAAGACTTCTTGGAAGAGCATTCCACTGACAACCGGTACGTAAAACATATAAAATAGCACTCATAGCCTTCCTGTCGTTCATTCTTGGACGACCAGCTTTCTTCTTTCTCTTTTGTGATGGTAACAACGGGACAATCCTATCCCATAATACATCGGGTATTTCATATGCAGATCCAACACCAGTGAGTTTGGATATCACTATGAATAACAAGATGAGTCAGTATGGCTTAGCTTTATTGTCCAAGCAGAGTATGTCTAAAACTCAACAAATATCAACTAATTTTCGGATAGCCTCTTAATAATCCTGTGGAGAATAGAAGAGTTGATGAATACATACACTTGAATCGTCTTCTGCATACGTTATACATAAGCTATAACCCCTAAAGAACCATCGTGAATAACCACTCAATAAATATAAGAAATAAAGGAAGAAGAAGAGCTGTTCATCATAGTGGAACGCCATAGAACGGTTTAACACCATACGCAGCGGAATTTCAAAGAGACGACCTGACAAATGAGGAGAAGGAAAATCATTAGCCGAGAAGATTAAGGACTATCATAAACAATGTCAAGAAGCATTAACCAATCGTGATATGAAGGTAACAATAGAAATGGTTGTGGAATACGCGAATGAGTAATCGCAAAATATCAATCACTACCAAAGAAATTGGAGATAAAGCAATGACAATACCAATATCTTTGCAATAATGGCAAGATAAGCCCTTATCTGGATTTTCAACGACCAGCAGCCTGCAACAGACGATGCAATGCAATGTTCGACGTGTCATCGTCACACAAAGCAATACTATAGAATTCCGGTTGTACTTGTGCTTACGTTGTTTTGAGAAATGAAAAACTATCTGATTTAAAAAATGTGATACTGTGCATAATCGAGTGTACCAAAATCCTGTAGATATATATTACAACATGCGCAAATGCTTTAAACTAGGAACAATAAAAGAGCATTGGAAGCCAATACAAGAAAGTCAATGGTATGACCGCGTTTTTGAAGATTTCATAAACAAGGAAATAATCGGATATTTTGAAAAAAGAAATTAGATAATTAGAAGTATCAATTTCTAATTTTTTATCTGTGGTTATGGCGACGCAACCCGTTCGATACAATTGAAGTCGGCTAATGCTATTGAATGAAAGAAAAAGTCTTAAACTGATGACAGGTGACGACATGCCAAACATTGCAACACTATCTCATTGTCAGAACGGCTCACTATGCTGAATTTTTTTGACCCACAATTTTCACATATGGGACAGCTTCTTGCTTTCACTTTGATTATCTGATATTTAGCTCTCCCTGAGATAAGTGTCTCCCTATCCAATTTTCTTCTTTATTTTCTTTAGTGTGTGCATGGCTTTTTGTCTATTTTTATCCGATGCTAAAAATTGCTTGCCAGCTTTCTCCCTAGGATCAAGATATAAGGCTTAACATTTGTGACAGGGCTGTTCGTCTTTGATGACAACGGGATGATACAAGAGATCCTCTATACGCCTGTGAGCAATCATTTGATTAAGACCATCATGTCACTTGCTTCGAATCAATACAGTGGTATCATCGAGGATAATTTCATTTATCCGTCTCACAAGTTCTTCGTTTTCAATTGGTTTTCGGATAAAACAATTGGCAGGTAGCGAAGAAAATATATCTGAATATGCGCCGTTGCACTTCTCGCGAGCCGTAAGAAAACAAACATTAGCCTTTTTATCCAATCTTTTAATCTCTCGGTATAAATCAAATCCGTTTATCTCGGACATCTTAACATCAAGTATTACTAAGTTGTATGTACGAGCCATAAACCCCTCTAAGGCTAAAAGAGGATTCTCGTATGAATTCACCACAAATCCGTTCTCGCCTAAAACCTTCTCTAGCACAAAACAAACATCTGGCTCATCATCCACTACCAAAATCCAGTTACTCATCTATCCTCGTTGATAACCTCCTCAGTTTTCTTCTATCCATTACTCATTCCATTTTTAAACTATGCATCCACATATACATATATTGTCTTATCCGGTATCTTGTACGTTGAAAAGTGCGAGACTGTCTCGAGTGCTAGATATGTGATTACGTATCCTATTACAAAGTACATTGATACAGTTTTATCCAACATACAGTGCTTAGCGTGGTTAAATTATATAAAGATAATTATAGAAAACCTTAACATATAATTACAATAATGTAATATCATTTGAAGTATATTAAATAAGTACAATATATTACGAATCGAATATATTGTCACTTCGCAATCATGAGATGATTAGCATGATAATAACAAAGCTGTAAGAAGCGGGTATGAATTATCACAAACGTTGACTATGAAGATAGATTAGTACCCTCTCGTTAGATCCAATATATGTTTGAAAGTCTGATCTATATAGCGATTGGGTTGTTGGGACTCTCCTAGCACTCGAGATAGGATGGCATTTTACGGTGTGTAGTATAAGCGACATGGCAATAAAGCCCTGTTTATTCAAACAGATAAAATTGGCGCTAATGAACATATAACCAACACGAATCGGAAAACAATACGATCTGTACAAGACATCTCTAATCATTTTAAGAGTTCTTGGAAATATGGACGGATAATCCAGAAATCAGTTTATCTAGGGACAGAGATTACAATACTGTACTAAAAGAAAGTGCAGTATTAATTGACTCTTCGGCCGCGTTTTGTTTGGGTTTCTATTGAATATACATATTAGAGGTGAAAACCAACCGGTTCATTTGCTTCCCTCCTTAATATTACTATTTGAACCGTTTACTAATTTGTAAGACATCTTCGTCTCTGTGCAACTAAGTGAAGTGTCCAAATTTATGTTGCTATTATTTATTACATTACCGAGATTTCGAAATAGTTATAGCTTGGAATAAAGCCATATTCTAATTCTGTGAATCATTCTTCCAACCTCAGACTTGTAATAGGACAAAAGAACAGTTTGAAGTCCTTCATGAAGACCACACATAACAAAAAGC
>JBAVTY010000122.1:0-4752 GCA_049696495.1 Candidatus Nitrosopolaris sp. | reverse complement strand
TTCATCTGTCCACATTTTACGTATGATTTGGATTGCTTCCTCTAACCTTACGAATCTCTCTTTAATTGAAGGGAAGGGGATACCATACGCTAATGATTCTTCTTCATTCCAGCCTGCTCCTATTCCCATGAAAAGTCTTCCTTTACTGAGGACATCTAGAGTTGCACCGATCTTTGCTAAAATGGACGGATGTCGATATATAATGCCTGTCATCATTGTACCCAATTTTATTTTAGAGGTTAAGCCGGCTAGAACCGATATGGTTGTCCAACTTTCAAGCATAGGTTCGTCTTGTTTTCCTACAAACGGAATTTGATGGAAATGATCCATTACCCAGAAAGAATCAAAACCTAACGTTTCTGCCCTTGTAACTAGATTCTTCAAGGAATCGAGTATATGAGAACTATCATGGTTTCTATAATCAAAACTATAATTAGGATGCTGAAGACCGAACTTCATAATATCGGGATCACCAACATCAGCTTATAAACATAGCCTAATGAACTATGATGGTTGCGTAAAGATAATATCACCTCGGACAATTGGTTATATGCCCCCGGATAATTCCGGTGACGGTCTCTTCATATACGTAGAATACCTGTCTTCTGCAATCAGCGAATGTTGTTCTGAAGTTCCATTCTTGAAATGCTGCTCTTGTATCTCCTTGTCTACTTGTTTTCCTTCTTTTATATCTTCGAGGTATTCAACTTAGACTCTTCATAATACCAACATAAGAGCTATGTGATTTATGGTCATAAGACAATTATTAACAATGGTAATAATTATTGAAATGAGGACGAAGATGGTTGTTCATTTAGGATTCAAAGAGTCTTGTTAGAGTTTGAAATATATGTCACACAGCATTTAATTGATTACAAATTAGCGGAAGTTGTAGGATTTGAGAAAGGTTAAAGTGATGAGATCTAATAATAGAAGCTTTGACTCAAGCGGCAAACTAGTTGTAGTTGAAGGAATAGACGGATCCGGCAAATCTACACAAATTCGTCTGCTCGAAAAATGGCTTATATCTAAAGGCATGCGGGTTTTTTTGACAGAGTGGAATTCATCTGAATTAGTGAAGGAGATCACATCAAAAGGGAAAAAGAAAGGCAGACTCACACCAACAACTTTTTGTTTGCTTCATGCAACAGATTTTGCTGATAGATATGAAAGAAATATTTTTCCGTTAGTTCATGCTGGTTATATAGTCTTAGCCGATAGATACGCATACACTGCTTATGCAAGGGATATAGTAAGAGGCTGTGACCCCAGATGGGTTCGGCAGGTTTATGAATTTGCCATTAAACCAAACATCACTTTTTACTTTGGAGTACCTGTCGATGTAGCAAGTGAACGCATATTGGCTGGGAGGCCTAAATTAAAGTATTATGAAGCTGGTATGGACCTGAATTTAAGTAACGATCCTTATGAAAGTTACAGAATATTCCAAAGTAGGATAATTGAACAGTATGACTCTATGGCCCAATCTGAGAGATTTGTAACAATAGACGGTACTTCAGGGATTGAAGAACAACAATATTTGGTAAGGAAGAAAATTATGGAAACCATTCCAGAGTGTAAATATGCACGGCCATTAATCAAGGAACAGGTCGTATAAAGTGAGTGATCGTCAACAATTACGGGTAATGCTGGAGAGACCTATAGAGTCATACGGTAGGGTATACCATATTTAGCAGATACAAAGGTAAAGGGAAGGCTTATCGTTATAGAAGGACCTGACGCATCAGGTAGAAGTACACAAATTACAATGTTAACTTCGAAACTAGAGGCAGATGGTCATGCTGTTTTAAACACAGGCCTGCGAAGATCACAACTAATAAGTCAAGGAATACTTGAAGCCAAACGAAATTTGGTTTTAGGAAAGAGAACTATTAGCCTTTTTTATGCTGCTGATTTTGCTGATCAACTGGAAAACAAAATAATTCCCGCTCTACATTCAGGTTACGTAGTTCTCGCTGACAGGTATATCTATACACTCATGGCAAGAGATGCTGTTAGAGGAATTAGTACAAGTTGGTCCCATAATTTATTTGGGTTTGCTATGAAACCTGTCGAGCCTAATGAGCTTGTACATAGAGTATTCCAAAAAAATTCATCACTAGATTACTATGAATCTGGTGCAGACCTAGGCCTATCCGACAATATGTTCAAATCCTTTCTCATTTATCAAGGTCTGCTAGCCAAGCAATTTCGAAAGATGCAGAAAAAATATGGCCTTGTACCTATAAATGGAAATAGATCCATGATAGAAATTCACAAGAATTTACAAGACAAGATTGATTATTTTCTCAAGAGTTACGTGAAGACATAGAAGAGGTAGCTTTCAGATCAATGCCATATCAACTCTATTGGCTGTCCTCTAGGATATCCTGGCTGACTAGCATGACATGTGGCGTTGAACCCGTCATTTAGACCACTTCGGGTTTGGCCACTTCGGCCACTTCCGCCACTGCGGCTCCTATTACTGCCACCACCGTTATTACTACTGCTGACTCTGTAGTACTACTACTGCTAGTCCGATCAATAACCAATAACAAACGGCATGGATAAGTGTACATAACCTTCAGTTGACGTGTTCAGATTAATGTATTTGTGCTGCGGATGCCCTTCTGGTCCTGAGTCTTTTGAAAAGCAAGCTTATCGCAACACCCGCAGCAAAAATAGCTGTGCCGACTATCACGACAAGCGGACCTGCTGGGACATTCACGTAGCTTGATAGGATTACACCTGATGTTGCACTGGCCAACCCAAAGATACCACTCATGATGCGATATTCAGAGAGCGTGGAATTGATATTCTTGGCTGCAGCTGCAGGAACTATCACAACCGCTCCGACTAGCAGCGTTCCAACCTCTTTTATTCCGACTGCAACTATCGTGGCGACTAGGAAGAGATAGATCAAATTGATTCTCTCTACCTTTATCCTGCTTGCAACGGCGAGTTCTTTAGAAATCATGCTCACGATCAGCTTCTCATAGATTGTCCTCGTTAAGAAAATCACACAGACAGATACTAGAACTGTAATTATTGTGTCGGTCAGAGTTATCTTAGATACATCACCAAACAACGCTTCCAGGAGATCTGCTCGTGGGGTGATAAGAATTCCTATCGCAATTGCCAAGACGAATAGTACTCCTATGATCGCCTGCACCGAGAGAGTTGTTGACTTTTGAAGACACCATGTTACGAGAATGCAGATTTCTCAAGGAATACGATAAAGGATTCTATTAAGAATGGTGAATCGAAGACCAGCAAAATACTACAGAATATCCGCTAGACACTATTCTATTTAGAAAAGCAAAGGAGCGGTAAGAGTAACCCCACATGTCGTGCCAAATATGAGAAATGGTATGGCATTACTGAATAAATGATGTCATACAATATATGTCATACAAGAATGATGACAACCGTTAAGTATCTGTTGTATTACTTGGTGAAAATGTTACTGTGAAGCGGACGGCTGCTGTTTTACAAAACAATCTTTACAAATTGTAGCAGGTTGTAGTTTTGTCTTCAAACTTATTCAGAAATTTAACGGTGTTACATAACCTACATTTCTTGGAGATCAGAATCAGCCCAATCTTCATCACCGACAGATTACGATTGTTTTATAACAACCTTTGTATGATATGTGTGTGTGACTTCTTGTAGCTTGCTTCACAGAAGCAGCGAGCTTTGGACTGGGAACTCTTGTCGCTACCACAAGCCATCCTTCCACGACATGATTAGCTATGTACGCAACGGATTCAGGATAATTCAGTTTTATTCCCCTTTTTTTCGATCTTCTGCTATCTTAGCAGCTGTCCAAATCATCATCTTATCGATTTCTCTTGGTGCTAACATCAATTTCCTTTTACCTCTTTCGCTGTTTGATTCAAATTTCCGACGGTTGTTTTATATAATCCACAAAGAAAATTCAGTGAATACCTATCTTCTCGCGTAAAGAGCGTAAGTAAATCATGGGTAATGCTTTCTATTCTTGGTTCTAACTTAGATATTGTCATAGGGGTAAATGCAGATGCAACTACGGCTCTCAACGTTCTATGATATGGAGGATCAGATCTGAGCAAACTTGGCGTTGTACCTACCGTCCTTCGCTTTCGCTTTATTGTTGGTGATGGTGCTGAAGACAAGTGTGTATAGTCTCCTAGAATAGATTGAATATCATAATAACGAAATACAGCCCATACATTGTTCCTATCATCGTATGCAACAGGGTTGTTATGTCTCATATCTGCATAAAACTGAAGAGGGAAAAGCCTTTGTTCAGGAGAAGGAAATATGTTCATTGTTTTATTCACTATCCTTGTATTTTGTAATAGGTTAGCTAGTTTTTAACTTGCTGTAATCTAACTTAGTGCAATCTAACTCACTGTAATTCCATGTAGAATAATAACTTGGTGTTATTTCCAAAACTCGACCAGGATCAATAACATGTATGGCTACTATTTCCGCTTCCTATACTTTCCCCAAGGAAGTTGGATAGGCAATTGCTAATGTACATCAGTAAATAAAATACAAAAGCATAGCTTTATTTTGTATCCAGAAAATATTGACCTATAATGTCGGTTTCCTGGTTAAATCAATGGATGGATGAGATGAAGTGAGGTTGCTTAGTGAAAGGGTCGCGGTCATTACAGGCTCAACTAAGGGAAATGGAAGAGCAATGGCGAATTTATTTTCTGAGCACGGTGGAAATGTGATTGTTACAGGAAGAGATAAAAACGAGAC
>JBAVTY010000121.1:0-5227 GCA_049696495.1 Candidatus Nitrosopolaris sp. | reverse complement strand
GTACGGATGGGTTCTTGCCGATTGCTAGACTGCGATATTGCAAAGCCTCGATTGAGAAGCTCATAACAATTCCGACTATCTATTACTCGGGATATACCGTAACTGGCGGCCAACCCTGGTGTAACGCAAGCGAACTGAGACTTTTCGATTATCTCAACTATATTCTGAATCGAGTTTATCTCAAGGTATATTCTTCCTTCAATGCTATTCTTCTTGTTCGTTTGATTATTTCTTCCGACCTCTAAACCAATTCCAAGCTCGCTCATCCTCGCAGAAAGATAGTGCAGAATACCGGTACTCCGATAATGCTCCTTTGGGGAGACAAGAATGTCAGGGTTTATGTCCAAAACATATTTGCAAAAATCTTTCAGCAACTTTTCTTCTGCTCCTTCGAATGTAATCTTTGGTTCTTGTTGGTATCTGGCATTTATTCGCCTGATTATGTTATTGGAGTCCAAACTGTACTGAGATGAAGATGTTATAACTTCAAAATACAAGACTGAAAAAGGTGGCGGTTGTACCTCAAACTCATCCAACTTGGCCAAGTTTATCAGAGAGTCCTTATCATACTGAACTTCTACCTTGCTAGTTGGTTCGACTTTTAACCTTGTAAACAGATACTGCTGGATATGGGATAAGTCAGCATTGAGTAGTTGTGCTACCCTCATATCATTTTGCAGTTTTTTTGAGAGTACTTTGTAATGGTATATGGATTCCGGATAAACGCAAATCAGTCTTTTCATCTCATATCCGTAATGGTCAAAAAGATTAGTACACCTATCCTGCCACTCAACTTTCTTTATCTTAGGTTGATGAGACAAAAGATGAAACAGTTCTGTACCTGTGTTTTCATTCTTTGGAAGGACATAGAAGTTGGGCTGATAACTGTCTCTTAATCTGAGAATTTTTCCATCCGTAGTCTTTATCCATAACGTAGCGCAATTTTGCTCTATTGTAACATCAAGCAGCCAGCCAATGCTACTATCCATTATATATCGCCAGCGTCTGCTCTTTTTCTTTTAATCTCCTTTAATTGGTCTTCAAGTGATGTAATCCTCTCTTCAAACTTATCAATGGTGGAGTCTCTTTTATCTAACTCTCGCCTTAGAGCAGCAACTAGTTTTCTATTATGTATGGAGGCCATGACGTTTAATTTGTCACATATTGTCGGCAGAGTAGAGTTTCCCATAGCTGCTTGTTCTGGGTTCCACGCTTCTGCCAAAAGCAAATCGAACGCACTTTTATGGCCTAGGTCAACTAGTGCCGCCTGCAATTCCATCTTAAGCTCAGATATCGTCTCTTCGTATAATTGTCTGAACGAAGGTGTAATTCTGCCCATTTCAAGAACCGTCCAATAGTAACATGCGTCCTGCCTTCCTAGCAGTTACGATTACAGATTTAGGTGTCTTGGAATACTGGTGTTTTATCAAAGCAGCTTTGAAAGCTTGAGGATACGAAACGGACTCTTGCAAATGAACAATCACATTTACAGAGTGTTTCAGATATGTTCCCCCGATGGGTCTTGGAATTATTCCTTTGCTTGTAACGTTGGCATCGCCTGTACATATCAATGCTATTCTGTTTCTGGCGCAAACTTTGCACAAGACTCCTAGTGTCTCTTTCAATATGCCTGCAGCGTAAATCTTGTGCTTTGCTTCTCTGAAGTACTTGGTAATATTGTTGACGACCAACAATCTTATGTCTTGATTCCTTGACTCAAGAAAGCCAGAGACCTGTCTTGCTACTGTTAACTGGTGTAGCTGATTATAGGCTATCTGAGTGAAAAGATTTTTGAAGACAATCTTCGGTTCTATGCCTGCACATTTCGCAGCGATTGCTATTTTTTCAGGACTTAAAACCTTGGATTTATCCGGCTGGTAATAGTCGACATTGTTAATATACATAGCCATTGACTCAAAGCCATGTTTTTCACGAACAGGAAGTATACAATTTACGAGTGGCCCATGAACCAATCCATCAAGAAATGTTTTATTGCTGCCATAAAACAAGTAGAATTGGCCCTCTTGTATGCTGCCTATCAGCGAATCGAGGTTCGCAGAACCTGTTGTCATCCTTAAAATATTCCTATGTTCATTGAAGTGGTCATAGGCTGTTTGCATCTGTGTAAGTGGCATTGCGGAACTCGCCTATCATGAAAAGCGTATTTGATTGGGAAAGAACCAAAGTTCATCATAAACAGCAAGGACAGAACCCCAGGCAGACACATTTCTGCCGAATAGTCTTTTTCTGGTCTCCTGTAACAACTGGGTTTGAAGGTCTGGTTTTTGCTCTATTATCGCGGCATCCGACCCCAGACTCATATCATTAATTCTCAAATCGTGCATTGCTTTACTGGCGACCTCATTCATCCTGGTCTTGAGTGTTGACTTTTTATTCTCAATAAACTTCTGTACACCAGCCGGGATTACTAGAGAATCGCCACCAGCAAAGAAGCACATGCTTGGTGGATAAGTAAATGTGGCTTCAGAGTTTACCATCTTTACTCTCAGTAGAGGAATCTCGTCAGGTGAAATATCAATATCATAGATTTGCTTCCAGAATTCTACTAGGTTTCTCGTATCATTGTCAGACACTTTCTGGTCACCAGCCTTCCGCATGATAACTTCAACAATGCTGCCAAAGTTGCCGGTTGGAGCCACAATCACTCTAGTCCTGTATGTTGTCAAAAACCTAGTAATCGCACTTGCAGAAGCACCCTTTTCTCTACGTAATTGCACATAGTCGAGCACACTTTCTCTGACATATGCTTGTGGAGTCCATTCTATTGTTGCTACACTTTGCTGTACATTTATTCTTGCAGAGAATCCGAGATATAGTCGTGCCTTCTCGCATCTGTACAGCGGGATGGGTTCTTCAAGTAGAAATATACCATGCATCCTCCTCTGGCCCGTCATCTTCTTTATGCTCAGTTCTAGCGCCTTCTCTATTAGTCTTCTAATAATCTTCATATCCCCAGGCTCAGAAGCACGTAACTGTCTTGTATTGAAATCTGTGAAATGATGCTCTTCATTCGTAGGAAGATATGCTAGATTGCTACCATCCGTCACTATGAGCTTACCACTCTTTCTGTAAGATGAGATGTATTCGCTTACTGCTTCTACGACTTCAATGGTCTCTGGGATTTTTACGCTACAAATAGATGTTTGAAACTGATTAACCACGGTACTTGGAAGAGGCTGACTTGAAAGCAATATCAGTTCACTCAAACTCTTTTGGAGTACTGTGGAAGCGATATCCTTGGTTAATATCATCTTAATAGAGCCTGAACCGTCATACAACCTAGATGATACTCGTAAGTCCCATCCCCAACCCTCATTACAGTTATTGGGACATGAATCATGTATAATGGACTTGCACTTGTTGCACCTCTTTATCAATCCAGAATTGCTATGAACAGTCGTGATGACTCCTTGCAATGCTACATGATGGATTGGCCGCTTTAACGATTCGATTCTTGGCGTCCACACAAACTCTCTATAGTCATCCACATTCTTTGGCTCAATCTTCGTATGTTCTGTTACTATCAATAGGACCGATTTATCCTCACACTCATGTACATAAGCTGAGTTAAACTTGTATACAGAATTTCTGATAAGTGGATATGAAATCCGATGGCTCACAAATGGTGCGTTAAACGTGGAATCTTCGAAGACTCCTGTGAACACCATTTTAGCACCAAGAGCGTCGGTTCGTTCAGAGGTTTTCACGTATGCGATTCTGACAGTCGTGGAAACATATTGTCCTGGAGTCAATTCTGACAGCGTGAGTTGGGGCCGCGTTTGCTGCCATGAAGGCGGTGCTGGAAATGTTCGTGGGTCAAGATATTCTCGCTTAACTGTTAGAATACCTGTTCTATGATCACGAAGGGTCGCACTCACATTTAATCACCTCACCATTCCGAAGTGGAGGTCTCGGATTGGTAAACATCCTGCACTCCTGCTTCAGCTATTGCAAACCTCGTCTGGTCATACATATGATATGGTGAATCAATGATTATGGCTACTCGGGTATGCCCGGCTTTTCTGAGAAGGATTCTGTATGTACAACCATGTGCCATAACGTTGCCGCCTGTGGGTCTTAACCCATTATCGCCTGCAAAGAAATCATCTGGTTGGCTCTGGACTTGATTTGTAGCAACGACTGCGATATTATGTACTTCGGCCAATCTGCTTAGTTTGTGAAGCATGATGTTAAGCCGCTGCTGCCGGTCTGCCAATGTTCCTCTGCCAGTAAATTCGGCTCTGTGAAGTGCAATGATACTATCTACGATAACAAGTTTAGCCTTATACTCTTCTATCGATTTTCCAAGGTCTTGTATTATCATCTCGAGATGGCTTGTGTTGTAAATTTTGCAAACGTATATTCGTCTTAGGATTTCATCCGGTGAGATTCCCCTATGCTCTGCTATCTGGAAAATTCTCTCCGACCTGAAGGTGTTCTCCGTGTCTATAAAAATCACGTTGCCACCTAGGCCCTTCATATCCAATGGAGTATTGGCCGTTACACATAAAGTATAACAAATCTGGCTCTTTCCGCTGCCAAACTCCCCGGCTATCTCTGTGATTGCTTGAGTTTCTATTCCCCCCTTAAGAAAGGAGTCAAGCTTTGCTGAACCAGTAGTACATCTGAGCAGATTTTTTCTTCTATCTAAAATATCCTGAGCGGTGGAGAAATCTTTGAAGAGCAATCCAGAATCGACCAAGGCCTTCTTAGCTTTAGTCACAAGTTCAAGTGCAACGTGTTCGTCAGTTCCGGTTAGCATGCCACCTCCAATATCTACAAGTTGATGAGGTATAGAAATCGCTAAATCAAAGACTGACTGTATTCCAGCCATCTTAAGCTTAGTTATCACGTATGGCTTTATGTCTAGGTCCTCTAGACGAACTTTGGCAGCAGCTTGAGACATGCTCTCAAAGCGATAAAGCTCACAGGACTAATAATACGAAGCTCCCCGTTAGGGCAGGGAGAGAGGGCTATAACCACACGATGATGCTGGTTCGTTACCGAATAATCACAGATACTAACGATTTTAAATAATTACAGGTACAGTCTGCATCCTATGACTCAAGATGAGTTGATTAAGTGTTGTACTTCCAGACATGGTTGACAAAATCATGTACCAACATGCCTGACACTTTTTGTCTTGTTTTAGTGTATCAATAGCGGTTGTTTTAAACATTTCATGAACTTCTCTGCTGGTGTCATT
>JBAVTY010000120.1:0-1655 GCA_049696495.1 Candidatus Nitrosopolaris sp. | reverse complement strand
ATTCGCTATGTGAGACCTGCACAACCAAAGTCAGCGATGGTGGTACAACCAATACGACGACGCATAACAGCGAGGTGAATTCGGTTGACTAAGTATGACAACTTGCTTGAAGAGGTTGGAAAGAAGGTCACTGCTTTCCAGGCTGTTGCAAAGAAGTACATTCCTAGAATGTATGAAGCTTTACGGAACGAAGATCCTCACATCTCGCCACAAGACGCAAGGGACGGATCGAGAAAGACTGCATTGGCTTTTGGAGAAAGCGGACTATATTAGAAGTACTTCCCGCAGAAGCAAAAAATCCAGAAAAGCAAAAAGCAGGGAGATTAAGCCAAAAGAAGCGTAATTTTGCTGCGGTTTCCGCAGCACCAGCGGTAGAAGAGATCATACTTGATACTGATGGAAGATCTAGCAATATAGGAGCATATCCCATATCTGACAGTATCAATCAACATCATGACCAATCCAATCAAAATGGAATAGGTATTGATGATAATGATGAAACACAAACAACTGCGACTAATCAAGGCAAACTAGTTGACTACACCAAACCAAAGGCTAACACAGAGACATCTACCATCGATGATTTTACACCTAAAGATACAGTCCAAAAATTACTGTCACATCCATCGGATAAAGAGCAGTGTTCACAATGTGTGTTTACAATACCAAGGGAGAGATATGGAATGGTGAGAGATGCTATGGATAAGAGTAAGGCTTCAATATTTGTAAAATTCGATGAGAACAAAAAGTTTCTAGGTGCGGACCCAGACGTTGTATTCGATATTCCAGGATCTAATCATAGAGACAGAAATGTACAACGAATTCAGTCCGATGATGTAGCAAAAGACGAAGAACAGAAAGCCGAGAATTTGGCACAGATAGGTTACTCAAACCATGCCCTCTCGTAAAGTAGAAGTAATTGTATATGAATGCGCAAAGTGTTCGTATAAATGGATTAAGCGGATTAACGGCAAGGAAGGTCCAAAGCCTAAGAGGTGCGTTCTCTAAGCCAATTGAACAGAAGCCACAACGCCAGATAGTTGCGGGCGAGGCAGTTGTGATTGTAAATATAAACTTTCAGTAGTTGTGTCAGGATCGGAATTCATCATAAATCGGTAAACAAATAGTAACTGTATACAAATTTAACCAATATTCAATCACAACTTTCGTGTTCAAAAATAATATATGTAAATTCATATCAAGGTACGAGAAGTGCTTGAAATAAATCTCTTAAATCATATAGTAAAAAATTCAAAATGATGGTTGTTTTATCCATTTATGAGAGGTAATAGAAAAAGCTTCATTTGTCTTGTTGGACATGATTAGGATAGTTCAGATAACGTGGTAACCGGCTCGAAAAAGGCAGTATATACAGCTCTGATCGGTAATCTTGGAGTTGCCGTCGCCAAGCTCGTAGCAGCTATTCTTACTGGGAGCGTTGCAATGCTAGCTGAGACACTTCATTCAATGTCGGATACATTTAATCAAGTACTCCTTTTGGTTGGAATCAAGACAAGTGTAAAAGCTGCTACAGAACGACATCCTTTCGGCTATGGTAAAGAGCAGTTTTTTTGGTCTTTTATCGTTGCAACAATGCTCTTTGGAATATCAGGATTCATTTCATTACAACAAGGTTTTAGTTCGTTAATAAGTAC
>JBAVTY010000119.1:0-5908 GCA_049696495.1 Candidatus Nitrosopolaris sp. | reverse complement strand
ATCCAAGCATTTTACAAAAAGATAGACAGAAGGAGGAAGCAACTACCAGTTGCTATTAATAAATTAAGGTGATTGAATGGGAAATAGAAACATGAGACGAAGCGTTAATAATTTCGGGATACTACAGGACGACTCGGTGGCAAGCTCCGAATAATACTGCTGGGATTCTAAGTTGTTTTAACAGTTTGTGAAAATAATCCAGATTCATGTCATCCTCCTTCATAATCACTGTATTATCATCCAGATCATTGTGAAAAGTCAGGTAGCCATTTGTCTCCATCTTAGTCTAGTCAGGACTTTCTTAAACTGCCACCATGAGTAGCCACTTGATGTTGAAGACATGTATTCACGTGTGCCTTATGAATTCTGATAACTTCTCTATGAATTCAATACCTTCAACACATTCCTCTTTTGTTCTTAGCAGGTGTTTTTTGTTAATATCGATTTTACTTACATGTATGTCTCCATCATGGTAGGAGGATGTCTTGGTCCCATAAAACGGTAGCGTGTTGTGTTTGAAGGCTTGTGTCTCATTGTGGCAGCGTGTTGAGCGGAGCACACACTGGGACGCCCCTCTCCCGCCCTAAGAAGTATTTGGTAAAAGTACTTAAACTCAGATGATTTATATGCTTATGTATTTTGTCCCGAAAAATGTATGACTAACTCGAGCTTAGTTATTTACTATGGTTGAAAGAGAAGACAGAGATCAAAAAGAAAAGATTTCCTCGTCAGGTTTGAGTCCTTTTAGATATAGCCTCTATAGGGCTTTCTGGTTTGCTGCCCTCTTTTCGTATATCGGTGCAGCAATGTATGAAGTCGCTGCATCATGGCTAATGACTTCGCTTGCTCCAAATCCTTTATTCGTTTCTCTTATCACAACAGCAAGTACTCTGCCTATATTTCTTTTCGCTTTACCATCTGGGGCCTTATCCGACATTTTTGATCGGCGTAATATCCTGCTCATTACATGCGGGTACATGTTTACAGTATCTATAATACTTGGGATACTCACTCTTTTTGAGGTTACTACCCCTGCTTTATTGTTGATATTTACTTTTGCACTGGGAGCAGGTACTACTATGATTAGAACTCCTATTATTCCTACCATGAGTGCACTAGTATCAAGATCGGAATTACCTGCTGCTCTCACTCTTAGTGCTGTAGCAAGTAACATTGGTCGTGCCGTTGGCCCTACGGTTGGTGGTTTTATAGTAACTGCAATCGCACCTTGGGCAGTATTTTTACTTGCTTCCATCTCTTATATTGTTATGATCATAGTCCTGAGTAAGTCAAGAAAGTCTGAAGTCCAAACTTCGCTACCCCCAGAGAGCATTGTTGGAGCTATCCGAGCTCAGATACGCTATGTACGACATTCTCAAGCAGCACATGTTTTAATTGTTCGGGCAGGTCTCTTCACATTATGTAGTAGTGCATTATTATCACTCTTGCCACTTTTGGCTAGACATGAATTAAGACTTGATTCAACAGGCTTTGGGTTGCTATTAGGATCTTTTGGTACGGGAGCAATAATTGGTGGTATTACTATTTTGCCAAAATTACGACACAGAGCTTCAATAGAATCTCTTATTACAAGTTCTATTGGTTTACTTGCAGTGGTAATATTCCTGATGGGGTACATACGGGATTTTGGCATTCTTTGTATAGTTATGGGAGCAGGAGGAGCAGCTTACATTACCATATTTTCAGAGATTTATACCATTGGAATGAAATCTGCGCCAAAATGGATTGGAGCCAGAGTATTGGCAGTTTATCTCCTTATACTAAATGGTGGCTTGGCAGTTGGAAGTGTAATATGGGGTATGATTGCGAACACAATTGGGATTCCAATTACCCTGTCAGTAGCTTCGTTGGCCTTGGCTGCAACTATTGTTACTAGAAAGCGTTACAGCACAACTGTTGTGGATGATCTCGATTTCACACCAGCAGGTAGTGACCACTGGTCGCTGCCTTCTCAGCTCTCGATTGACCCTTCAAACAGTGAGGGCCAAGCTCTAATAACAATCGACTACAAGATTGATCCTAAATTGTCTGAAGAGTTCGAGGCGAATGTCCTTGAATTAGGGACTATTCTTAAGAGCGAAGGCATGGCATATTGGGAATTATTCCAAGATCCAGCAGATATTGGTCACTATCTCGAGATAAGAATTGCAGATACTTGGACCGACCACATGCGTCAGCATGAACGTGTTACCAAAAATGTTAAGCTTATGGAAGATAGAATCAGAGCACTACTCAAAGACTGTCCACAACCGATAGTGTCTCATTATATAGCAAAACCTTCTACTTCCAAATAGATACGTACACAACCACATGCACAGCATAGAGGCGGCAGATAGGAAACACGATGTCGCGTAGAGCGAGAATTACTTGTTCCCGGTTTCCACCGTCGGGTCATGCGATTCTTTGTTCCAACATTCACAAAAGCCCCTGTACTAGATGGGGCACTGGAGTTGATCAGTATGATTGAACGTTAAGGACATCTTCTGACCTGCAACAACTCCAGTATTATATTCCACGTTGGATTGTTATGAGCTAATCAATCGATTCGTCATATCGCGTTCCCACAGACAGGAGAGGATTCGCACTGTCGAAGAGATATTCGCCAAAGACAAGCTTGGCAAGCGAAAGATGTCTTCTAGAATTGACGATCTTAAAGGCCTCCGGTTATTCGCTACCCAGGAAACCTTGGAATGGAAAAGGCGATAGTTGCGGATAATCTCTCTTCTCAGAATATCGGCCTTAAAGGTCAGGAAGCTTTCTTTAGACACAGAGAATCTGATTAACACTATGCTTTTCTGCCCTAGCCATCTGTGTGAAGCATATAAAGAATGTCATCTCATGTATGACAAAGGAATATGACGATAGGCGACATAGGTTCGTTGCCGGATTTGGATAGATTGTTCATGTGGTTATGCTCTGAGTAACAAAGGTTCGGCCGCGGTAGGATATATCATCGCTAGTCCAATTCATTCATTTCCTCGACCTCTAGTCCAGCGTTCGACATAACCGTCTTATCCATGTATGATTAATGTGACTGGTATGCGCACTTCAATTAATAGTTTAATCGGCCCACTAACAGACTATTAATTATTATGATTATCTTTTCGTCTCGCGTTGCAATTATCACAATAAAATCGCAATCCACTTCGACACACTATTCGATACATTTTTTGCAATAATTCATCCGGGATTTGTGCTTCATGCTGTTCTAGGGCCTCAATCACCCGGAGATTCAAAGAGAGTTGAGCATGTGTACAAGTGATAATCATTTCTTCAAAATGATCTCGACAACAGCCACCCCAACTTTCTTCTGCCTTACAATCTTTGCATATAACATTATGTCGGTCCTTTGTAGACTCGTCTACTTCGAACTCGGAAAAAAGACAAATCCGGCATTTCTTACTGACGGGTGGGTTAAACTTGGATATCAACGGATTCTGTTTATCAGAATCTGAAATTGTCATAGATAATTAACCAGGGCACATCAGCTTAAATGTTCGCATTAGAATCTTCCCTCTCTCTTGATGTACTAGACGGTTTAGCTAAGGTCACATAACTTGTGTAATTAAATGCTGCCGCATTACCTGTACAAAATTCCCTATATGCGTTTTAGAAGATAGTTCCGTTTGCATTCAATTGCAAATGATAAGGGCTCGAGGCTATGGGAGATTTCGATACGACTACGTTAATTGCTAAGCGAAGTGGGAGTAAGTATCAAATAAGAATTATGATTTCTCCAGTTTGAGCCAGAAAGTCCACATTCCCAATCTGTAGGATCTTAAAACGATTTTTCAGGTCGTATATAGTAAATTCTATGTCCACAGTAGGTCTTTACTACGACCTGACACAGTTTAAATCAATGCTGAAGATCCAAGAACATAACATACCTCAATACCAAATACCCCAACAATCATCAGCAAATGATGCGATAGAGACAATATTCAAAATACGTTATAATATCATCGATACAAGAAGAGGAATGGATTTTGATTAATCAATGTCACACAAATAATTTATCGTCCAACTTAATAGTCCATCCAGGATGTCTTGTAAATCCACCATTACCTATAAGACCAGGCCCTGTAGTTCTTGCAAATGATGCAATATTAGGCATGAATGAATTTGGTCAGATGAAAAACATTGAAGATAACAAATATTTCACAGATGCAGCTGAAGAAGGGTATTTCACAGCAACAAAACATGGAGTTAACATCTATGTGATAGCACACCCTTCCTTCATATGGACAGCAAATCCAATTAGTGGTCGTTGGAGAAATCCTGATGTTATTGATGCAGCTGAATTCCCAATAATAGCCCAATGGGGTGATAGGATGGACTTTATTATTCCATTTATCGAAAAAAACGGATGAATCTTCAATCAAAGATTACGTTGAACAAAGACGAGGGCTTCTCAATAGACTTGATAGCTTTGCTTCTACCACTCTATGGTTAAAGAAATACCTACTACATACTCGACCTTCGAAACCAAACCTATCTGAGGATATGCGTATACGGTTAGAAGATTTTCTTGTGGCCATTGCCAAGCATGGAGTCAGAGGCTTACCAAGAAAACTCGAAGCACTAGAAAGAACAGCAATAGGATTTGCTAAGCTCAAGTTAAAGGATTCTGTAGATGAAGAGGATGTATCTGACACTATCAACCTCTTCAACGAGATACTAAAGTTTTACAAACAAGATATTGTGAGTTCCAGAGACATGACTTTTCTTGCATGCCTTAATGTTTATGAAAAAACTACTCCTCCACTACGGACGCTTGATGATGTGATTCAAGAAGTATGTTCCAAAAATGACACTATTGCTCAATATATTGGTAAAGTAAGGAAATCTCACAAAAATCACAAGATAAAAGACTTGAAACCATTATTCAATCAACACCCAAACATCCACAAATGTGGCGACAATCCTACTGCTTATCTCTGGGTTAATAAGAAAAATGGGACAGAAGAATTCCTATCGGACCCATCGGACGTATCGGCGAAGCAAAAATCAACAACGACGACACAGACGACGATACATGTGACTAATCGTTTAATTGCATACTCAGCTGAATGAGCTGCATTTTGGGCAAACGGAATCGCCTGCTTTGTAAATTGATCTATGATCAAATCATTATGATATCCAGAATGAGTTTCAACCAAGAGTGCCTATATCCTCATCAGTATTTAATTTATATTTTATTTTATATCAAATGAATCTCTCAGTAATTTCAAAGTCCAAGCACTACAACACGGTCTTGGTGATACTGCTTTTGCAAATCAATATGTTATATGAGTGAGCAGATTAAGTAGTAATTTTGTCTTCCTGCTAATCACAGTGGCTTGCATTACATCAACCTTATAATTCCTGTAATCTTCGATTAGCTGCCAGGGATTCCTGTAATCTTCACTTCCCTCTATCAAAGTGCAACGACACTCAAGAACATGTTTTACTGAATAGATGTCATGTATTCAATAAATCAAGAACACAAATCTGGAAGACAACAAATGGAATTGGTCACCATTTCGACAAAACGGGGACGAATCTTTCTTTTGGTCAAAGGAGATGAATATAATGAATAAAATCTTATTTCTAGCATTGGCAATAGCAATCGCGGCTATAGCAGGAGTAGTGGGATTAACAGTTACACAAGAGGTCCAGGCTCACTGTGACGGTATCGGAAATTGTAATGGCATTCAGGGGAGTGGCAGCGGTGGTACCGGTAATGACGGAGGAGGCGATGATGGCGATGATGGCGGTGATGACTAGTCTCCTTCTAATCTCTATCTTTTTCCATGTTCCGATTACTGCAAGAGCATTCAGTTGTACGTAGACAAACGCATGTAGTGATAATCCAGGTTACGACAGTACTAACCCAAACCAACCGCCA
>JBAVTY010000118.1:0-3920 GCA_049696495.1 Candidatus Nitrosopolaris sp. | reverse complement strand
CAGTAAATGATCTGAATAACAGGGGTTTTTTGGATAATCTACGATATGACATCAAAGAGTATCTCAGACAAACATTTTACTTGATGGAAATATAGCCCTAAGCTTCTAATTACGCAACAGGTCTATTGTTTTAAAAGTCATTAATACTAGAATCAAGTATAAGAAGATAAAGATAGAAAAATGTAACATAACTCAGGAATATCTTGATTTTAGGAGGTGATTAGATGATAAATAGACAAATAATATTAGCTGTCATAGTAGCAGTAGCCGCAGTAGGTTTGGGCTTAGGCGTAGGACCGGCTATAACACAATATGCTCATGCAGACAATGGTATAAACATACATGGAAACTATAATCCAAACTGTATACATCATTGTGGCGGAGATGGAGGTGGTAATGGGGATGATTCAGGTGACGATGGCAGCGGTAACGGTAACTAATCCTCCTTTTTTTTACTGTGTGTAAACCTATCGCACACTTGCAGCACCACTTTAGTTCGAGGCCATTATCTGTTACCATATGGAAATACATCGGATACTTTTTACCACATCTACTACATCCAGCGTTTTCTTCTATCTCTCCTGAACATATCTTTAATTGAATTGAAATATCTTCGTTTATAGCCGATCACATTGACTGCGTTATATCGAAACGGGTCTGCACCTTCTACTGTTTGCTTTGGTATCACACCTGCGCTTTGTAGCGTTTGTTCTACACGACAATCTAGGACCTGCAACCTGCCCAACTTCTGTCACCTGATTTGCAACAAAAATGTCAACAGGTACAGCTATATGTACCCGCAATACAGGCTGGATATTACACGGGAATTGCGTTTGTACCTTTAGGATTCGTTATGGCGATAATTGGGGCTGTGACCGGAAGAACAAAAAAAGAAAAACCCAAAAATAGGAAGGATAGAACGGATTTGATCAGACTAGCACTTAAAAACATAATTGGACTAGTTGCTAACCAGGCATTCATTAATCCCGGTCAGGGTTCCTGTTAAGCTATATTGTCACCTAAGTATGGAAGTACTACACCTAATAAGTTGATGAATTTGAAATACCCTCTTAACTCTAGCTTAGCATATCATACAAGCAATGGTTCCAGCACAAGATGACAGCTCGCTGTGGAAACATTGACGAAGATATGCTAGTTCGTAATCACTTCAATCTAGAGGAGGAAAAATTCAATTAAAGACGTATGCATAAATTCTTAATTATTATCACATGTAATATTCTGGTAGTATGAGTTTTCAGCTATCATTTATCATACTACAACAGTTATCGGTTCCATTACTATCCTTTAGTGGTCAGCTCTTCTCCCACGGTTCCGCATCATCTTCGTCACCTGATTTTGTAATCCAGGACTTTGCAGTAATAATGATAGTAGCTGCTATTATGTTGATTATCACTCATAGGTTAAAACAACCAATGGTTATTGGCTACATACTTGCTGGTATGATAATTGGTCCTTATACACCACCGTTTAGTTTGATACAGAATGTTAATTCATTGAACACCTTCGCAGAATTAGGAATTATAATGTTACTTTTTGTTATTGGAACTGAATTTCCAATTGCCAAGCTTAGATCGGTAGGTAGGATATCTATTATAGTAGCAGTACCAGAATCAATAGGGACTCTAGTAATAGTATTTTTCGTCGCCCAGGCACTTGCTTTTTCATACTTTGATTCGCTTTTTCTAGCATTGGCTATGTCTATTACAAGTACAGTTGTAACTGTTAGAATTCTTGAAGAGCTAGGCATGATCAAAGACAAATCAACAGTCCTTGTACTAGGAATATCCATTGTAGAAGATATTATAGCAATTACTACTCTTGGTATCTTTCAATCAGTAGCCACAAACAGCGGTCAGGTATCAATTCCACAAGTATCTATCTCTATAGCAATAGTTGCTGCTTTTATCGGAAGTATACTGTTTCTAGGTTCAAGATATGTACCTAAAATAATAGATGAAATTGGTAAAACAGAGGATTATGCGCTCATTCTAATTGTAATTCTTGGATTAGCATTTGGTTTATCATTTGCAGCCAAAGAACTTGGATTGTCAGTTGCCACTGGTGCGTTTTTAGCAGGCGTATTAGTTGCTGAATCAAAGAGTGCTAACGTAGCTAGAGTAATTACAACACCATTAAGAGATATGTTTGCAGCTATATTTTTTATATCAATAGGAGCACTAATTGACCTATCTCATATTCCTTCGTTAATTGTTCCAGCAATGTTGCTTATTCTAACATCATTTGCTTCAAAGTTCTTGATAATTAGTGCAATATTGGCTGGAGCAAAAGGATATGATGGGATTACAGCATTAAGAACAGGATTAGGAATGGCTTCGGCAAGAGGAGAGCTATCCTTGGTAGTTGCCAAAGCAGGTCAGGATGTTGGAGCAATTACTTCCTCAGTCTTTCCAATTTTAGGCATCGTAACAATAGTAACAGCTTTCGTGGCATCATATGTAATTAAATTTGGAAGTAGGATAAAAATTTCGCCAGCATTGACATCTAGTGAAAGAAGCAAGAAAAAGTTTAGATTCCGTTTTAGACTATGATGCCACTACTAAGACACGTCTTAATAATGCCTAGATTCCAATAATATCTTCTATACTTCCCTCAGTGCCACTGCGACTATGACCGAATAGTTGTTCTACCTCAATTGCAAATCCTACATGAGCACAATCATCTTCTTTACAATATTTACAATAAGGAATCCCTTTGTTTATCTCAACGTCTACTTCTGCACGAAGGTTTGTATCATATAGTATTGTATGCCTATCATTAATAAATTTTAACAGAACTATGGGATTATCATCAGAAGATAACGATTTTTTATTTTCTGAATTCAGCCAATGCATAAATGCAAACATTCCTTCATCTAAGCTTTCGCATTTGTTGAACTTATTTTCACATTTTCTATGACTATCTGAATCATCGTCTGATTGTTCGCTGTTATTAGCGTCCTGCATAAAAGTTTACGCTTTTGAATCCAAATGAAGTTATTGAGAAGAATAATATTAATGTATGTCCGTCTTAAAATCCCTTTAACTACTCATTAACTCGTCATCCAATATCTGCTAAAGAAATACGATGTATTCCTACTGGATTGTCTACAAGTAGCATATAATGCATTGGTACGAAATAGGGTAGGATCTGATATACAATATTATCCAATTTCATCTTACAATGCTAGGTCAAAGATGATGGTTGCATTTGCTATAATGTCAAATCAGGTAGTTGCAAAACTGGCATAAACTACGTTTTCAAAGAAAGATAAACATCCTTGCAATCCATTGCTATAGCTATGTTTGCCAAAAATACTTCTAATGAGATTACAGCCGTCGTCGTCTTTTTCATTTCTTTCGTGGTGGTTGTTGTCGGTCCATTTCTCCTTATCGATAACGTAGATTAAGAAGCTGTCGCTTTGAGAATAACAGCAATAATAGCAAGTGATATTAAACCAAGTCGGATTAGATTATTACAACAATGCCAGAGGGTAGATGCTACCTAGTAAAAAGAGATGGGAACCATGAAAACTTTCAAACCTATAATAGTTCGCATCAAGCCCCCACGATATTGGACAACTTTCCTTCGTGTGTATATGTCTTGTGCTTACAGAAGTGAGATCATCACATATGTGGGTCGTTAAATAAGACTGAAAGGATAATCTCTTTATCTTCGCTGGTTATGCTGGATTTCAATCCACCAGGCTTCTTCAACTTTATTTCATCAATGCCTCCGCGGCTAAACGCAGCAACCCATCTTTGTACGGACCTGCTACTGACTCCATGTTCATTTGCTATGTCTTGATAAGTTCTACCCTTTACTTTTTGAAGTATAGCAACTAACCTACGATATTGCTTTTTGTTATGTGTGGTCTTCATGAAGGACTTCAAACTGTTCTT
>JBAVTY010000117.1:0-2192 GCA_049696495.1 Candidatus Nitrosopolaris sp. | reverse complement strand
TTTCCAATTTGCATGATTATTCTTAGGTCTTGGTCTGAATTGTCTAGTGGCATATCCTATGTAAGAGTTCACCTTTGTTTCCGGCGGTCTTTCAAAACCCAACTTTTCAAGCCAATTTGATGTCTCGCTGTTTCTTCCGCTTGCATCAACTATTAATTGTCCATAAACAATTCTTTGAGCATTTTGAAGGGCTGGTGTAACACCCACAATTGTTCTATGATCGTTAACTTCATCTTCTTTCTTATTCTCACCAGCAACCAATCCTGTAACTCTAGTGTCTTCCAGAATTTCGATATTAGAATAGTGAGTAAGTATTTCATTTCTTATAGTATACTCCAAAAGTTGTCTTGTGCAAGCAATCGTGTACATACCAGAATCAAAACTCATAGCCCAACCTGTTTTTAAAAGATATCGTGCATCTGCAAGTAAATCGATTTTATGAGCCCCTTTGTCAAGCAAATTTCTTTCCAGATTGGGAAAAAGATCCGTAAGGATAATGCCGTTGCGTGGACCTCGGGATAATGATCCTTCTCTATCAGTACAACATTTGCGAAGTGTTCAGAAAGCACCCGCGATGCCAATAATCCAGCTATTCCACCCCCTACAACAATCGATTTATCCTCTTTGGAGATCTTTTCCATATTATCTAATTCTACAATTTAGGAGCGTTGCTGATTCCTTAAATGGGTTTCAGACGGCAACAATTGTATCTCAAAAAATTCTTCTGATACATGCATCTCTACAACATGTGCCCCATGTGACCAATGTGACCCTAATCTTTTGTGTACCGAAAAAAATCCGACGTCTCAATTTCTAATGGGATAAGTAGAGTAGAGAAAAATACAGAAAAAGATACTAAATCTATATGGTCACATAGGGCACATAGGTCACATAGGTCACAACTAGCGGAGAATTCCTTTATGCCGATTGTCTCAGTCGAAGGTTTCTTCAGCAGTGTCATTACCACTGCCTGACCATTCACTTGAACAAAGTCCTTGCTATCCCATAATCGGTTCTAAATCTGAGGGTAATTATATTATGTATCATTGCAAGATTCACCTTAAGGTTAAAAATACTAATCTAGAGTCGATAGAACATCATTGCAGGTTTAGTGATCCAGATCAGCATAAGCAAGAAATCTTGGAATCATTATGAGAGTGAAATTGCATATCAGGCACTATTAGCGTGCTTTCGTCTAATGCCAGGCTGGGAGACATATGGCTCATAAAAATTACCATAATTACCCTCCAAATATTTCGTTAATACTAACAACTGGATGGGGACTTTTCCTCTGGTGTTATTATTGTTGGTTATAATCTTGAGTCCTGCGTGCCATGATCTCTCAGAGACCGGTCCTTTTCTCCAGCTCCACTGGATACCGCGCTCCTTGGATCGTGATCTTTGAAGCGGCGTTATAGATTTCATGCAAATCCTCGGACGAAAGTTCAACTTTAACTGCTCCGATGTTCTCTTCTAGGCGCTCCAGCTTACGAGTACCTGGAATTGGAACAATCCACGGCTTTTGAGCAAGCAGCCATGAAAGCGCTATCTGAGCAGGCGTTGCCTTCTTCCTTTCTGCAACCTTGCGAAGCAGATCAACCAGAGCCAGATTCGCCTTACGAGCCTCCGGTGTAAACCGAGGAACGATGTTGCGGAAGTCGGAGCTATCGAATGTAGTGTTCGTATCGATATTTCCTGTGAGGAAGCCTTTACCAAGAGGACTAAATGGAACCAACCCAATTCCGAGTTCCTCAAGCGTTGGAAGCAATTCCTCTTCAGGGCGTCTCCACCACAGCGAGTATTCGCTCTGGACTGCGGTAACAGGCTGGACTGCATGTGCGCGGCGGATCGTTTGCACTCCTGCTTCAGAAAGGCCGAAGTGTTTTACCTTGCCTTCCCGAATCGGGTCCTTTACTGCCCCTGCCACGTCTTCGATCGGCATCTGTGGATCTACACGGTGTTGATAGAACAAATCTATGGCCGACTTTTTGACCTGCTGCTCCGAATTTTTCGTTGGTAAGGTCTGCGAGGGAACGTAAGAGTCCACCATATGTAGAAAACTGAAGCATTATTTGCTCAGATTCCGACGGTACGGCGAGCGTTCTTATTTTATCTTGAACAATAATTTCCTTTATCGATTGCAGAATCTGTTTCTTAACTTCTACTAGTGCTTCCGGAACAACATGTCTTAC
>JBAVTY010000116.1:0-1593 GCA_049696495.1 Candidatus Nitrosopolaris sp. | reverse complement strand
CTTTAACACTGTAAATACTGAAAGCTAGGTCCTTGTGAGAACGATCTTTTGAGGATCGATTCTTTCCTTTATCACGATATTTCCAATCAATCCATTGTTTGAGATAATAAGTGGCTTCATCTGATATGTAAATATCTCTAGCAGTCCTTGTCTTAGCAAATTCCTTTCTTATGTGGATTTTAGTAGGATTGACAGAAAAATCTATATCGCAAAGTCTGATAGCTAACCCTTCTACTGCACGCATTCCTCCACTAGCTAAAAGAAGAAGATATGCTTTCAGACGTCTATTATTACAATTCAAAAGAATTTTTCGAATATCACTAACATCAAGTGGTTCCTCGTCCTCGCGATAGGACTTGGGCATTTTTACTTTTCGTTTGAACTTTGAAGGTATGACATCTACATCGTTGTATGCAAAGTATGACCTTACACTTGCCACATAAAGCTTGATACTTAAAGGCGTGAGGTTGAAGGTTTGCAGATAGGAAACAAAGCCATCCAGCAGTTCATATGGGTTGATTTTGTTCTCTGCCAAAGGTTTTAGAATCGTTTCTAGATTGTAACTAGGATATTTTTGTGATAACAATCTCTGGAAATGAATCAGTCCAACTTGATAGGTGTATCTAGAACTTAGACTATTTCGTTCCATGCTGGATAAGAACGTCATTACCCGCTGAAATCCAATTATTTCTTTTTGCGCAGATACCTTGGTTACGTACAACGAATTAGTGTTACGAAATGGTTAATTTAACTTATCTGGTTATCTTAACAGTTGTTAAGGTTATTTTATTCGATAGCATGTAAGTGTTTAAAATTTTATGATGCACTTCATATACTGTATACGTTAGCGAATCGAAACTCGTGATCAAGTCGCAGTTAAATGGTGAAACACAACTAACCAGAACTAAAATTTTTACATAGAGGACAACTATTCTATGAGTAATAATCAGCTTTTACGCGTTCGACATTGTCTTAGTATAACGGGATTGATATAATATGTGAAATTTTTTTATGTTTATTAATAACATATGCGTCTATTTGTGGTGCTGACATTTGTCATCAACATCCAGTGATAAGATAGCCAAACGTAACAACATTATTAATGATAGTGAGATTAATAATCAAGACCTTGAAGAGGAATTGGAGCAGTTCAATCCGCTGGTCGAACCTTTACCATGGTGGTACAGCTTTTACAGACGAATAAGGTTAGTTCCCTGGTGGTTACGTTATAACATTGGGATGGCTGAGCAGGCGGATCTGAGGGACAAAATAATCAAATTATCTACAAGAATGGGATTGGACGATAAAATAGTAAACAAAATAATAAGACACGCTGTATCAGAATTTTCAAAACATGGACTTGGAGTAGATTATTACGGTTATCACAATATTGATCATGAGCTTGAAGTTGCTTACTTTACTTTATTGGCAGCTAATGGAGAGAAGAGACAAGAGTATAGATTTAATCAAAAAGATCTCACTACTTTATTCCTAGCTGCCCTTTTCCATGACTATGACCCCTTGAAACGATTTGATAAACCACATGAGGATTCTGTAGAAAAATTCATAAGAAATGACTCTAAAATAAAAGAG
>JBAVTY010000115.1:0-8826 GCA_049696495.1 Candidatus Nitrosopolaris sp. | reverse complement strand
GTCGTTGGGATTCAGAACCAATGTCTTATTGTAATCATCTATTGCTTTCTTGTAGTTGCCCTGAGACTGAAAGAAGGCCCCTCTGTTAAAATAGGCATTTTCATTAGTACTGTTTAAGGAAATGGCTCTATCGAAATATTTGAGAGCTGTCTGATTGCTTAGATTGAAGAGAGCCACTCCTTCGTTATCATTGGCGGCTGAATCATTATGAATCATAATGAATTTATAACATCAAGCATTGCGAGTTGGTGTGCAAATAATTGTTCACTTGCAATATCTAGCTCCGAAATTGCTCTTTGAGGATCGTATCCATTTATAGCCTCGCCGGCTGCCAACAAGTGTGCCTCTGCTGAATTAAAGGTTGAATTCAGATCTCTTGTCATTGGTAGTTTCATCGTCATCATACCTTCTTGATGTAGTAACTTTAGCTGTCTGAGAATGTATAGTTCTGAAACTGCTTTATCATTGTTACCTGTCTCTATGGACTGCTTAGCTGCCAACAAGACAGTAACAATGCTGCAAGTTGTTGTTCCAAGATGCGTCCTGTTTTCCATATATTCATTATAACAGATTTTGAGTAGACTAGTGCCAATAAGGGAATATTCACTGGTGTTGCGGTTGCTTCAATTAGGCTCGAAACCTTTGGCAACTTTTTGAAAAATCAAATATATCCACAATTTAATAGTACTGGACTGCTGGATAGAAATGGAATCCCCATAATTTCAGCTTCTTAGAAAACCTTTTTGATCTAATAGGCTTTCTTTCATCCATCGTTCAAATTCAAAATCAGAGCTCTTCTTTCTTCTTTCCATAATGGCGGCCGCATCATTACTTACTAAATACCTAGTATTAGGATTCTCTGATTTGATTGCATTTAAGATGACTTCAGCTACTTGCACGGGGGAAGAAGAGCTAGCCTGCTTAAAACTCTCCCTCACTCCTTCAGATACCTTTCTGGATGATTCTGCATATGGCGAATCTGGATTCATTGCCTGTTGACCTTGCTTTAAGTTTTCAAGGAAATTGGTTTTTACTGCGCCTGGCTCAATTAATATAACCTTAATGCCAAAGCCTTCTAATTCGTATTTCATCGACTCGGAAAAACCTTCCAATGCAAATTTGCTACCAGTATAAGCAGAATTAAGAGGAACACCTATTCGGCCTCCGATGGAGCTTACATTTACTATTATTCCGCTTCTTTGTTTTCTCATCATAGGTAATACTGCTTTCATTAGTCTGACTGCCCCAAAAAAGTTAGTCTCAAACTGTGTCTTTACTTCATCTATAGAAAGATCTTCGACTGCTCCGTGCATGTCATATCCTGCATTATTAACTAATACATCAATTCTTCTATGTCTGTTACTTATCATTTCAATGGCATCTGCAACTGATTTATCATCTGTTACATCTAGTGGCAAAACTTCTAGTAGCATACTATAGTTTCTGGCAATCTCTTTTATTCTTGTTGATTTGTCAAGGTTGCGCATAGTTGCATATGTATAAAAGCCATTTTTTGCAAGCAGCAAAGATGTCTCAAATCCGTTACCGGTCGAGCTGCCTGTTACAACAGCGACTCTTTCTGCTTGCATTCTTAGCAAACTCCCGCGAATAAGATCGCTTTATAGGTCATAGTAAGCTTTTCTAGATTGCCAGTAATATATTTCCACATGTTGAAATATACATATATTCCCCCCATAGTGATTCGGTACTGTGGGGTTTAGTAAAAAAAAGTCTCCAAATTACTCACCTAAACTATATCATGTAGGGCACGTTATCGAGTAACGCGTAAAAACTATAAAACCTATGGTGGATTTACAAGGTACGAATGAAGCAGATACTATTAACCAAGGCCAAGAACAGATTCGCCAAGGTAATTGAAATTATAGAACAAGAGAAACACAATTTTTTTTCGTAGTATCTGACCTTTTCCGTCTACTCCGATGGTTACGCCTACTACTGGAACATTATCATTTGAACCACAATAACCGCCTGTAACTTCTGCTCCTATAACATGGCCTCTGTCTGTTGTATCTTGTGTTTTGAAATGATATATTGCGTGAAAATGCTGAGAATTCTTTATGAGGGTTGATACTGGAATTTTCTGATTACCAGATTCTGGGGTAGTATTACCATTTGGTCCAGTGCCTATTCCTGCCCTACAACTTATCCATGCATCGTTACCCTTACCACATCCGTTAGTGAAATTTTTGCTTTGAGTGGGGCTCGAAGAAGCTACTGCATCACAAGATGACGGAGTTGTTATAATTGTCTGAGGAGGAGTTGCGAGGGTAGGTCCTCTCCCTGGTGTAGTGGGTGGGATTGTTGGGTAGATTGGCTGCTGGTCCTGACCTGGTGACAATTCTAGAGGTGGAATATCCGATGTGGGTGCTTGAGGAGATTCTTGTACTCCCTGTTCTTCAGGATATGGCTCTTCTCCATGTGTTATCTCAATTGTATCTGGGAAATTAGGTGGAATAGAAATCTTTTTTGTTTTTGGAGTCTTCTTCTTTTTATCTTTATCTTTCTCTTTCTCTTCCTGTCTCTTTTTCTGTTCCTCTATCCTATCGTTTGCTGATTTCTTAATCTTACTCGGATGTGTCTCTGATGTGATGGGCCCAATGAGGGTCTGTGGGACAGGAGCAGGAGGAGCTAATGTCTGTTGTTGAGAAGATGGAGGGATTAAAGGAGGTGAAGCATAACCATAACCTTCCTCATCGTATGACCAGTCTTGAGATGAAGGGGAAGCAAAGTCGTCTCCATAAGCATTCTGCCATTGAGGTGGTGGAGTAGATGGAGCAAGTTCCCTCGTCCCACGAGCGTTGTGGCAATGTAGGATCCCGTCCGTAAAGTCTTCGTACATACCATTTGGGCATACTCTTCTCTTTTGACCGATTGACAAGCCGCCGCTATGATTGACCGCAGAAAACACTCAGTTAATCTTACCTGTCTGATTGGTGGACTATATTGTAGTAGAGATGAAGGTCAAGGTCAAATTCGATGAATGTAGCATATTCGCAATATTTACAGGCAATGGGGGTAAGGACTTCGACTGTCAATGTATAATCCCCTGCTTCTGCAATAGTGTGTACAATTCAGGATTTTCCACCTTCAACTTATGCAATGGTTTATTCTTTACAAAATGCCATGCCTTCTGTAACGCTCTTATCCTCTTGATATCATATTTTACTCTTTGTTTGACATTGAAATCCAGTCTATGTATAGATCTACATTTCTCTAACCAAACATTGAGTCTATCAAATGTATCTAGATCAGACAGTCTTCTTACGTTTATGAAATATGGCACAAGGAAGAAGGTGATACAATATTTTCTGAAATCACCCAAAGGCTTTTCCATCAATCGCTCTATCCAGTCTATTCTATTATTATGATAATTGAAGCATAATTCGTCCCATTGAATAACGTGGCAGCTCACAGATAATAATAAAGACAGCATTATCAGGGCAGGGAGAGGGTTTGCAATTGCTTTATACTATGTATAACGGGTATTAGCGACCAAACCACGGTAGTAGCAACAGCGATTATATTTGTATCATTCAGGATTAGATGCCGATGTTGCTTGACGGATGTATGGAGCTAGGGCTGGCCACGGTTTAAGAGTTGCTATTAAATTGAGCATCTTGCCATCTCTATAAACTTTCAAATTCACACTATCGCCAGGGGTTTTGTATCCTTGTATATATGACATAAAATCTTCAGCTTTTGTGATATTATGTCCGTCAATGGCTACAATCATATCTCCAGTATGTCTTTTGTAATATTGGTCTACGTTTGAACCTCCTATGCCTGCTTTATCTGCGGGTCCTCCTTTTTCAATCACATTTACAAATACACCTTTAAGATGTGCTGGTACACTCTCGTAATCTTCGGCTATAGCTGAAGGAGACGTTTCTAAGGCAAGACCAAGATATGGATGGGTGTAATTTCCTTTTGCGACCAATGCGGGAACTATCCGTGATATTGTATTTGAAGAAATTGCAAATCCTATCGCATTACCTATAGTAGCAGTATTCATTCCAATAACCTGTCCTTGCAGATTTAGTAGTGGTCCGCCACCATTGCCTTTATTAATTGGAGCATCTGTCTGAATAGAGTCAAGTATGGAATATACAGCCCATGGAAAATGTAGAGCTAAGAATTTTTCAACTGAGTTAGTTACTGGTACCAGACGTCCGGTCTGGCTTACTATTCCGGCTGTCATCGTGCCTTGAAGACCGTATGGGTTACCAATAGCAATCACTGGTTGTCCTATTTTGAGATTAGATGAGTTTCCAATTGTTAGCGGAGTTGGTAGGAGAGATGTTTTTGGTTGTTGGGTGTGTTGAGAAAGGTTTTCAACGATTTTAAGGACAGCTATGTCATCTAGTGGGTCACTGCCTACAACTTTTGCAGTACGTCTATTACCATTTTCAAAAAGGACATTAACAGTCTTGGCATCTCCAACCCCATGTTTGGTTGTTATTATATGTCCCTGATTATCATAGAGGAATCCTGATTCTGAGCTGGTAGTATTTTGAGTTTCCGGAGTAGTAACCGTGGTGGATGAAGGAAGAGTTCTTGTTACTGCCACTACAGAATCTTCGGTTTGTTTAAAGAGCTTATTCAGTGTATTCTCTTCATTTAAGAGAAGGGAGTTTGTGTTATTAGAATTAACAATACTTGAATTTTGTTGCTGTGCTATAGCGTATGTGATTCGGCTACTAGTCGCGGTTTGAATAAAAAATACTGCTGTAAAAATTATTAATAGGGATAATGTCGTTACTTTGGTTGTCATAAACGCCTAGTGCATTGGGGAAGAGTCATTTATATGTTAACTTAGGGTAGATATTATCAAAGGCAGTTCTTCGAGGCCGTCCGCAAAAACAATTACACATAGAAGCAGATAAGAGGAACACGACCGATGGTATCCAGTAATCAAATCAAGCCTCCGCTTACCATAGTACTAGGCTATCGTAATTCTTTAGACGAGGTTGTCGAATATTTTCAATGATACAGATGAAGCGAAAAGTCGCATTCTTCGCAGCCAGCGCTGCCAGGTACCCACCTGAACCAATGCCCAGTGGCTAGTCCTAGAAGCATAGAATATCTTATTCTTAATATTACATCATCTGGATGTAACCAACATCTGTTTATATTTGCATTCATCTCGGCCGGCCTTGACGACTTTATCATGATTATGTTTATAGAAAACAAATGTGTTTGAGAATCGGTAGATAAAATAGAGGAGTGGCTGACACAGACATTTGAAATATTATATTGGATGTAAATGGTGGAGGAACCGGAGATGGTTAGGAGAAGCATTCTTTCCTCCCAATTTAGATCGCAAAGACTATCTCACATATTACTCTAAGGTTTTTGATCTTGTTGAGCTAGATTTGAGCAATAGTACAGATTCATATAACACTAAACTTCATGATGACAGACTGCTTTTCAAAAAGTGGGTAACAGATAGTCCTGACAATTTCCGCTTTACCATTAAACTGTCCAGGTACATCATCGAAGATGTATACAAAGTAGATGACTTTCTAGAAAAACTTGCACCATTAAAGCAGAAGGTCCTTGCTGTAATCATTGAATCCCCTCCGCCGATCAAACTAACCCTTGCAAATGGTGGAAGAGAATGGCTTGATGATATTCTACGTACTTGTACTTACCACGATTATTCAGTTGCATGCGAATTTAATCACTCATCTTGGTTTCAAGATTTAACATATAATCTCCTACATAAACACAAAGCAGCAATAGTTTGGTCTAACTTTAGTAGTAGATACTCTAATCTTATTACGACAGCGAATTTTCTGTATCTTAGGATTAATAATGGAAATGAACGAAAATGGATTGAGAAAGTAAAAGAAAAGGATAGAGATCTAAATGATACAGATATAGAACATCTTGACTTTGCAATAGTAGTTGTTGATAGCCCTACAAAAGCAAATCACAGTCTAAGACTCTTAGATTTACCTCCAAAAGAATATGGTCATACCCACTGGATTGGCAAGGTGATAATGCATGTAGGCCTTGATTCATTTTTTCCCTCATGTGAAGAGCTAAGAGATCCAATGTTAAAGGGAAAACCACATGCCGTTATAATGACTGATGAAACTAAAAACAATATAACTAGAGGTGCTGTAGCTTCATGTTCATACGAAGCAAGAAAACATGGTGTTAGGTCAGCTATGTCACTTTTTACCGCTAGACAATTATGTCCACAATTGATTCTAAATCCAGTAAATAAATCATATTATCAAGAAATATCAGGAAAAGTTATGAATTTGATAGAAGGGTATGCAGATGTATTAGAACAAGCCAGTATAGACGAAGCATACATGGATTGTACAAAAAAGATAGCAAATACTCAAGTTGACATAAAAGAATATGCAGCCAAAATAAAAGATACAATTAGACAGCAATGCGGAGGGCTTTTATCATCTATTGGTGTAGCACCTACAAAATCAGCTGCCAAGATCGCTTCTGACTTTAAGAAACCAGATGGACTTACTATTATCTATCCAGATCAACTGCAAAATTTCCTGGGGAATTTAGAAGTATATAAGATAGCTGGCATAGGTCCCAAAACACGACAGGCATTGAAAGATGAAATGAGTATACAAACTATAGGCCAGCTAGCAAAGTGCGATGTTCAAAAGCTGATGTACAGGTTTGGCAAGAAGATTGGTCTTTGGATGTGGCAAGTAGCTAATGGTAGAGATAATGATTCTGTGGCCCCTAGAGAAGACAATATATCTATAAGTACAGAAGAGACTTTAGGCCATTCCACAAGTGACAAGAAGAAGATTCTCGAACATCTAAATGGACTGGTTGATGAAGTGTATGATAGAGTAAGAAGAAATGGATATGAATTTAGAACTGTAGGGGTCAAACTAGTCAGATCTGGTTTTTCTATCGAAACACGGGAAATCTCATTTTCAAATTCTCGCAATGATAAGGAAAGTATTGCGTCAGTTTTGCAAGGATTAGTAGACCGATTTAGCTTTAATAACAACACCAATAATGATACTACGATAGCCTTTAGAAAAGTTGGTATCAAAGTATCAAATCTGATTAGGATGGAAAAGAAAAAACCAGTTGAACAAAAAACATTATTAGACTATTTTTGATATGGAATAACTGGTACGGGGGGTATAGGTTACATGCAATATTGGAAAAGTCGTATGGTGGACAGGATGAATTACCTAAAATAGTAGATAGACAAAGGTGAAATTAAGGTGTAAGTTTTGCAGATGGGCAATACTGTATAACTGTACTTTTTGATTTGAATGCAAGGTTTCTTGGCGATGCCGTCGCTGCTATAGATCAAATATACATTATGGTGCTGGTTAAATATTCCTTCCAATTTCCAATGTATTGAAGAATATCGCCTTTTGGATGGATAGATTCTACGGCTAGTTCTCGCATTGACAATACTTCGGTCTATGCAGTTACTACATTAATTGTCTCAGGATGCTCTGAATCTATCTGTGTTGCGAGGGATTGCGCTGTTGAGAAAGTATGCCCACAAATCTTACAACATATATCCCTCGACCTGTTCAAAGAGCGAATCGTAAACAGACATATCTAATATATTATACTTCTATTTACCTTTTGTGTAATTTATATACAAACTTTGTAATTGTAGCAGGCGGCATCAAATACTATCATTATATTGCACATCTCTTAACGACAAGTCACGACAAGTCGTCTTACCTGCTAATATCCAAAGTTGTAAACGTAGAATGATGATACATAATTTATTTGATTACTATCCCTCTAAATATAAGTGGAAGCCTCAATCAATTTGAAAAGCTGTGCAGGACTGGAGAAAAAGAAATCGATATAGAAGAAAATGATGATAGCGTTAAAAAAATTCACTAGATAAGGTACTCCGTAGTAATCAAAATATGTGCAACCTCAATTAGATTCGGACAGGTTCTTAACCATGCGAGAAAAGTTCGTTCATTAGCAAGGTATTCTTGTGGACTATTCATATGTCTGTTTAAACACACACATAGTAAAACTTGATCGTAAACAGTATATAGCTTCTATTAACTAGCTAGATAGCTAGATAGATAAACAGTATATAGCTAGATGATAGATTGATCGGGAATTGATTGATTAAAACCTACTTCTCTTTGTAATTATATTTATTATATTGTCACGTATTCTAAATACTGTCTCTATTGCAGCACCTGCCGATGATGGTAATGATTGAGGCTGCGATTGGGTCTGTGGATCTGGAATATTCAGCATGGATTTGGGTTGTCGCATGTAATTATAGTAGATGCCTGCTGACGACATATACGTAGATATCTACGGCATACGAACTGAAAAATCTTTTCGAGCGTACGAACTGGGTAAGAAATCATAATTCGTGTCGAACATCCCACTTCCATCTCGCCTAACAACAAAATATAACATATTATGTTACGTCATCAAAATCGTTGTCCCTTCTGTGAATATAGTGAAGACCATTCTTCCTATTCTGATAAGGTCAGACATTTACAACTTTTTCATCCACAGAAAAAGAATATTATGATAGAACCGAAAAGGTATGTCTAACTGATACGTATCGAAAAGGTATTAGATAGAGAAACTATAGCGCCATCCGGCAGCGTATATTTCAGTTGGCAAGGAAAAACGAGAGGAGGTGGACCAAGAATTCATCGATGTTACCCGCAGAATCGGACTAAGCATAGCCAAACATCTGATTTGTCACTGCTGCAGGTGACAAATCAAAATCCCAAGTGTTCTGGAAGAAAGCTAGAAGAGGTAGATCTAAAATTCATTTCTGTAATGAGGAGAATCAGGTGT
>JBAVTY010000114.1:0-3200 GCA_049696495.1 Candidatus Nitrosopolaris sp. | reverse complement strand
TTAGGAGATTTTGTTGGTAAGAATACCAGTGTTATTCTGGGATGGTGTTTCGACAATGCTTCTTTAGTTTTCTTTGATTTGTGTATCGATGCATTGTCTAGTACCAAGAATATTCTTTTTATATTCGAATCATAAAATGAATCAAATCTTTCAATGAAATCGATGAACTGATTACTTTTCTTCTGTTGGTAGCAGTGTGTTAACATTCTATCGTTTGTATAATCGTAAATGCATCTACGACATTCTAAAAAAGCAAATGATTCTGCTTATCTACAGGAATTAGGTAGCTAAGTCCGGCATTACATGTAAATCAAACATATGATTATGTCAATTGAAAGAGTGGCTGTAGTCGACCTTCCAACCGCTGTAGCCGCCATATATAAATCCTAATGTAAGAGATAATTAGTAGATAAATGTGTACTAGCTCATTTCCTTCTTTTATCTAATTCTTCATGTTGCGGCTACTATCAATCTGTAGAGATGATATTCTTTCATTTTTTGCACTGTCATGCAATGCAGTCATAGCTCTAAAATAAAACCAATTCATTGAATATACAAATGAAAAGAAAGACATTAACAGTAACAACAACTAGTCTCTCAACACTAACCTATATTGTGATTGCACTAATACTCTCTACAGCTGTCATATACTTTATTGCTGCTTTTCAAGGCTACTCTGGACTTTCCCGATCAGTATCGTCTCAAAGCAGTGGTACTGGCAGTATTAGTAAGGATGCGTTGGCAGACATAATCGGAACTGCAAACGAAATGATATTCTTTATGATAGTTGGAATAGCATATATTACAGTTGGGGTTTGGATAGTAAAGCGCAAAGATCATTCCAAACTACCATACGTTGTAGATATTATAGGTTCAGCAGCTTTGATTGTCTTTTATATTGCTACTAGAGCAGTGAGTATTCCTAGTATAGGATTGCAAACTGATATAGGTTCGATAGATATAGTAGCAAAGGTTCTACAAAGTACAATAATTGTAGGTTCATTATTAGTATTAGGATTATCTAAAAGATTTGCAATAATAGATAGATAAATATCGACAGAATCAATTTCGTATTCCAGAAATATCTGTAAAAATGGATGAATATGATGA
Source organism: Candidatus Nitrosopolaris sp. (assembly GCA_049696495.1). Classification (GTDB taxonomy): domain Archaea; phylum Thermoproteota; class Nitrososphaeria; order Nitrososphaerales; family Nitrososphaeraceae; genus Nitrosopolaris. Next base: position 2,090 of record JBAVTY010000114.1, on the reverse strand, counting down.
GCGCGTAAGGGGGCTTTTTTGTCCCACAATGTGTACAGGTATATTCGTCTCTCCAGTACAGTTTTTCGCCATATAATATATTGCCCCAGCCCCCGAATTTGCCGTCCCAGACTGATCATGCTTCTCGCGAATTGTCTGATCTTTATTCCTTTTCTCCGACGCTTTTTTTAGGCCTGCAACCGCTTGTAACAAGTGTAACAGATGATGGATCCGTTGAACGAGAACCATCGTTCATATGGTTTATTTCTCTTCGTTGGATACGACTTTGTGGTGGTGTTAAGACACAACTCGCTTCTTAATTCCATGTAACTTGTTTGCTGCCCCTGAAAGGATTCGTCACTACATAGGTAACACAGAAATGGATCCCTGTAAGTACTTTAACAAATATCCAGGATGACCTGCTATAACGATAGTATTTGTGGTATTTTGAATGAACCTTATGTCTGGAAAATCCTTGTAGTCTGCTGCGTCCCCACGCATTAGACTAGACTAGACTAATACGAGTACTTGCTGAAAATAAGGACCATATAAAGTCAATCTACGAAGCATAATGAGCTCTCCACTTATTACAATTAGTGCTAACTCCTCAGCTTCAGATGCTATTTCAATAATGAGAAATAAGAACATTAGAAGACTGGCCGTACAGCAAATGAAAGGCAGAAATATTACTGGAATGGCCACTCTTATGTCTGTAGTTGGAAATATTCCAAGTCAAAGCATGGAACTCGCAGAGGTGCAGTTACCTAAAGATCTTATTGCAGGAGGAAGAGGAATTATTAGCTGTCCTTATTGTAATTCAACATTTGAAAGCAAAAATGATATAACAAGACACATAGATGAAAGTCATATTTTAAATTCTTGAATTTGGTAGAGGTAGCAGTATAGAATATTAGCGTTGCTTGTGTTCCGTTCCACATCCTAGCAGGACATAGGCGATTAAGCGTAAGGCCTCTCATAGGCCAGTGGAAATAGATAATTATTAATTATGATAAGAAAATAATAAATGAGAGGTATCTATTTACACCATCACCCTATCTTCGAGCTTCTAGCGGAGAAGATAGCTTTTCCAAGCTCTTTGAACTACTTTGCAATGCATTGCGACCCACTACTACTTGACCGACGAATCGTACCCTCTTTTGGAGGAAAGAACTTTGAAGCACTTATCAAGAACACCGTATGGCTGTATACAATATAAAAGGTATAAGAATGTCTATAATGTGATCAATTATGAATAATAACTTCATTCATTTGCGAGATACTTTTTATAGCGCATTGACAAACTCGTCACGATTTAATGAGAAGATATTTAAAACGTTCTCGGAAGCATATTCAGTTTATCTGAAGACAATTCTTGAAGATAATAATATCTCAAAGGATTTACCAGAATTAGAAAAAGTTGTAAGGAGCAGGATTAGCGATATATTTAATTTAAGATTCAGAGAAGAAGATTTCGTTAGCACACTCTCAGATCTTGTTGCGAGCTATTCTGCGTTAGCAAAGAGCACAGGTTTCGGTCAAGCATATCAGGAATTTTCTATTTGGTGGGCAAATTGGAATAACAATTTCATAGAACCTGCAAGGGATACTTTTTGGAGAACACCTTCGTACAAGCTATCCGAGCTAGAGAAATACTCTTTATTTCGGTATAAAAATACTACTTTAACCAATACCACTACCACTGGTAAGACATCTAACCTAGCTCCACTGTTGGTTGTGTATGCATTCATAAATAGGCACTACATTCTTGATTTAGTCCCAGAAGTAAGTGTAGTAAGAAATTTACTAAAACAGGGATTCGATATCTATACTACGGACTGGGGTACACCTTCTGCTTACGACAAAGATCTAACTATAGGTCATTTTGTAAACAGCTATATGAATAAGTCTGTCGACTTAATTAGAGAGACTACAAAATTAGACAAGGTGTCGTTGTTTGGTTACTGTTGGGGCGGAGATCTTGTGCTTATGTATGCAGCACTGCACCCAGAGAAAGTCAAGAATGTGATCACTATTGCCACTCCAGGAGATTTTAGTGTTGACGACACACTTTTGAGCGTTTGGACTAAGAAGATGAATGTAGAGGCTCTTTT
>JBAVTY010000113.1:0-7144 GCA_049696495.1 Candidatus Nitrosopolaris sp. | reverse complement strand
AACGTCTTGTTCTATAATAATTGGCTATAGCGTTTTTTAGATTGAGGAATTTAGGATAGTATTTTGATACCAGAAGATCATCTTTTCCTTGTCTCCAGCATTCTTCAACGGCATTATAATCAGATGTCGGTAAGCTATAATGTCACCTATGTATGGGCGTACAACAATTAGCAATCCTGCGACTTAGTATACAATGTGAGAGCGTGGTTAGAAGTTAACAAGATTTGCACAAATGATACCTCAAGCATTTTAAGTGAATCGTCTGCAGATAGTAGGTAGCTAATTTAGAGGATCAGGTTATAGAATTCATTGAAATAGATGTTATCATAATTTACACAGGGTGATTACCGTTCTTGAAACGAGAGCAAATATTCTGAGACCGTTGCAAAGATGGGAATTATTTTATTAACGCAGTTGCACACGGGATTCTGTGTCCATTTTGGTCGTTATATGTAGCAAGATGTGGATTAGGATAGTAATTCTTGGAACAAATTTACGGACGAATTTTCACGAAAATGTTAGGAATTATAGTCTCTACTATTGCTACTAAACGCATTTTATGTAGCCATGTGTTACAAAGTCTGATGAACTCATCAAACGCAGCTTTAGATAGCGTTTGCGTAACATTTCATGGTCGTAGTCTACTACAAATGACATTGTCATAAATAAAGGTAGGAAATGATTACCAATACACATAAACATAGTATAGAATTTTCAGTCAGTTTGAGTTTCTGCATACTAGTTGTTCTATTAGTGGTTAGTGGCTCGACAGCAGCAACTTTGGTATACTCTTCGCCAGGATCTGGCTCGTCTGGTAGTAGTAGTAATATTACCGGTAATAGTGCTGGCGGTGGCAGTGGTAATACTGGAGGAGGATCAGGAGGTAGCAGCGATAATGGTTCTCCAAGCAAGAGCGGATCCGGAGAATCAACAGCTCCAAGTGGTGTTACTTCAGAATCGCCAGGATCTGGCTCGTCTGGTAGTAGTAATAGTACCGGTATTACTGGCGGAAAATCAGGAAGAAGCCAAGACAGCAGCACGGGTAGCGGCAGCAACAGTCGAGGAGGTACTTTTCCTGAAGGTAATGACACAAATTCAGGAAAATCCGTCATTCAACGGAGTACGCAATGTGATAAGCCAACACATCCATCATGTTCTAGTTTAAGCACTGAAGCCGGAAAGAATGCTCCTGGAACTATTTGTCCCCCCCGTCATAGCAAGGCGTTTTGTGCTTCATATGACTATGCGGTCACTAATGATAAGAATAATAATCAAAACAAGGGATCCTCTTCCAATAATAACCTCTCATCATCCCCCGGACAGACTGAGGCTACACATTGTGATCAACCAGGATCGCCTTCATGTTATAGCGTAGGCTTTCAAGATGGAAAGAACAGTGCTGGAACTATTTGTCCTGGTGGTCACAGCGCAAACTATTGTTCAGGATGGAAGGTAGGAGCTGGTTCATCCCTCCGAACGTCTACCTGCGCCATAATCCTGATCAAAAACCACTGCATACCCACGACCGTTACCAGAGTGACTGGATTAGGAACAATACGCGAGATTGCGCCTGGTGCACCAGCTGGTTCACATACATTGGAATATATACAAGCATTCAACACTGCAGCAGGTAATCCATACAAGCCAGGAACGAAACAATATCAGAATTATCGAGCAGGACTTGAGGATGCAAAGAAAGCTGGTAGAGATTGCGACAACATGGATACCTGTGGTGGGCCTGATCTTCTGGGCAATTATGTCAACGGAGCATTGCACCTTAGTGACAAACAGTATTGCGGTAACGGATTTGGGGTATACAGCACCAAGTTATGCAAGTTTCGCGAAGGATGTATAGCAAGCATCATGGGAACAGCAACATGTCCATCTCCTGGGTTACCATTGCCAAGAAATTGCTCACACATATTCGGGAAACTAATATGCCGCCCTTCTTAATCAATTTTGATTCCATGCCTACACGCACCTTTCATCCCCAATCTACCCTAATATCTGTCACTGGGGGATCGAACACTTCAATCGCATAAGACCATGAGGATATTGAATTCAAGGCACCGCGAGACAAAGCTAAAGAAAGCCGACATACCTAGTAGCATGCGTCTTTATGAATAGTGATTCGAACAAGATTTCATTGAATCATGTGCCGACTAATGGTGCGCAGGGCAAAGTCAAGGTAGTAACAACTCTAACCAGAGAATGCATGACTATAACCGGCGTGTGGTAAGATGCTGGAAACAACACCATAGGAATGTCGATTCTGTTCGGAAAGGTTTAGTATTGCTTGTCTTTCATTTCCATCAGTTCTTCAAATCCATGCCCGAAATCTGCATGAACCATTTTTAGCAAATGTATAAACTTCTTGTCCTTAGAGAGAATTGTTTTCATAGTGGTTTCAAGTTCGTACATTGCAACTCTTGCACTGTCGTTAGCAATATCATCAGAATTAACCGTCACTAGTATATTTGATTGATTATACATTATTCCCAGTTTAAATGCGGCGAGCTTAGCATGCCATTGTAAATCTGATTCTAATATTTTCGCAAGCCTTTCTCCATCCTTTATATCATTATTACCTGTAACTGTCTCATATTTTCCGATAGTATCAATTCGATGAAGAGTCGTCCTACAACATTCTTGAAGATATTGAGTTATTACAGAGTAAAAGCGAGCAGTAGAGCGCTCCATTGTGTCTACTTCGAAATACGGAGACAGAAGAGTGTTCAATATTATGTTGTGTTGATATTTTGTTAACAATTGCGGCGGGTAACTCACTAAATTTGAAAAGATGTAGAATAACCCGTAGGTAGTTAAGACATAGGATATGTCTCTACCCATGAAAGTTTTCTTTTTGTTTCGTACTTCAACCAAGTTAAGTTCTTGAAGTCTCTTTATAGCATTATATTCATCTTTATTATACGGTTCACGATGGCGTCTCAGCTTAAGGTAGGAAACCGGTTGATATGCGTTCATGATCTTAAAAAAGGCGGACCTCTCTATTTCGTTAAGTTTTTCTACTCTTTCGTATTTTGATATTTCTGCCAAATATCCTGAGTAGTTCAATATTACAATATATCTCATATTTTCATCAATAAGTGTTCTCGCTCGCCACTTTAGTTATTAGCTATAATAATGCGAGCTCCTTTTCCCACATAAACGAGAGGCAGAAGGAGGGAAAAAAAGAGTAGAAGTATTCGTGAATCCTGAGAGAAGTCGGCAATCAAGAAAATGAATCTAGAAGCCACACTGTATGATTCGAGGGGGTACGGAAAGGAAAGACAGTTGATAACCGGAGGAGGAAGAGGTACAGGCAAGATAGAATTACCGTCCACGAGACACACAGTAATGACAATAATAGACTCGCATCGCTTGAAAGATCTAATAACTGCAATAAAAGCAACAACTAGTAAAGAAAGACCTGGCTGAGTAATCGCAGTCTCCCCTATCGAAGAATTAGTGAATATGTAGAGACAATTGAGTCACTTACAATAGTAATGTGTCCTTTCGTATCCTGCCAATAAGATTTCCTGCTACCTTGGTTTGATCAGGCATCATCTACCGAACAACTGCTCTTTTTCTACGAAGATAGTTCATCCCATCGGACGCTTGATATTCCTGTTGATTGCTGAAACATGGCCTATTATAATCCTTCTTTGGCCTAAGCATAACTTCGTCTCCTAGTATAGTTATTTTATCTGCCATATTGAAGGCTTCGATTGCATAGTGAGTTACATAGATTGTTGGTATGCTAGAATAAGCTTAAATATGACATCTAGATTTGTAAATGGCTCATCCAAAAGGAGAGTCAAGAATATCATAGTAGGTCCTCTACCAAGAATTCGAGATACATATTAATAAATTGTGTTGACTTTTTCTTTCCCAGCAGATACGGAAAGCATCTGGATATCTTTGCGCATCTATTATGATATTCGTATCTTGAATTGATCCGTGTCCTTCGCCTCTATACTCATCTCCCAAATGGCTGAAAGCTGGACCTATTTTGGTCTCTATGAGTCTGCATACAGAACGTTTACCTTTCCATAAGCTGTCAAAAGAATGATACTAGGGAAAAGCTACTTCAAAGCTTAGAGTCAAGAGTATCAGATGTTCGAACTGAGCATCATTCGACCGTTCATATTTAATTAACATTAACTATCTAGAAAGGTCTCCATTTAGATATCTCTACAACCGAAGGAGTAATATTTGCAAAGAATTTTTAGTACGCCCATTAATATAAATAAACTACCAGAATTGTTATATATCCTTTTGATAAAGAACTAATCTCGCACTGTGATTCCTTCTTATAATACATATGTTTCCATTGTTCCCGGAAGCAAAAGCCATTATTGAGGGACTGCTGTCACAGTGCGAATATCATTTCATTGTAAAAGCAGTATGGACAAAACTTAGCGGCGATGCATTCTAATTGCAAATTCAGAAATGACTGATAACGACGAAATCAAATTCTATTAAAAGACGATGTGTAGCTAATAATCAAAAAATATCAGATTAATCGACGATTTCAATTTTTAGGTTTTTTGCTCTAACAAGAAGGCTAGCATTTGCTACGTGACATCTAGCTCCTCTTTCTGTATGTAGCTAGAAGTATCTTTCTAAGTATTTTAACATCTGTTTTGTCTATTCCTATTAAATTGATTGATATTTGACAAACAAAAGATATTGTCAATAAATACTTACCAAATATTAATATAATACCTGTCAAATATTATATCCTACTTGTATCCATATACTATTGTTAAACGATGTCATTAAGCAGAAGTTCCATACTACAACCTGAGAAAAACGTTATAGATACTGGCTTCATCCAGTTAAGATATACCGATGTGCTTGGCAAGTTTCTAGCAAAATATGTTTTCGGAAACAAACAAAGTTTTGACAGCCTTTTTAAAACTGGCATAGGCCTAGATGGATCGTCTGTTAAAGGGTTTTCAAGGATCGATGAATCTGACATGCTTCTTATACCAGACAGGTCTACAGTAAGGATCTTTCCCCCATCGTTATTATTGGCGACAGAATTATCACGGTTATCGCATTACAATAAAGAGCTACTTGCGGTTATTGCCGATGTATATCATGGCTTCAATGAGGGTAGGTTGGTAAGAGATCCCAGATATGTATCACAACTCATGGAAGAACATCTAATAGAAAATAACCTAACCTGTCAAATGGGTCCAGAAGTCGAATGCTTTGTATTTGACAATATCGTATTTAATCATAAAAATAGTAATAATAATTCTAATGATAAAGATGAATATGAATCCAAGATTATATCATTAGAGCAATTCGGGACAGACGGCTGCAAGTACCCGATTAAAAGAAAATGTGGCTATGATGCACCCCCATTTCAAGATTCTTTGCTAGAATTTAGATTTGAGGTTGCTGAGATCTTAAGAAAATATTTTTCGATAGATGTTACAAACCTAAACCATGAAGTTGCAAGTTGCGGTCAAATAGAAATTAACTTTACGCATAGTACGCTTACAAAAGCCGCCGACAGCGTTCAGATATACAAGGACGTTGTCAGGAATGTCGCAAGGAAGTACGATAAAGTGGCCAATTTTATGCCAAAACCACTTTTTGATAAAAACGATCCTTTTGACGGTGGCGATAATGGTTCGGGTATGCACACTAGTATTAGTTTATGGAACAATTCATCAAATACTAACGTCTTTTATGATAGCGATGATTACTATGCTGAACTAAGTCAAATAGGAAGGTATTTTATTGGTGGCTTAATAGAACACGCGCATTCCTTAGCCGCTATAGTAGCTCCGACGATAAACTCCTATCACAGGCTGATTCCTGGTTTTGAAGCTCCTGTATATATCGCCTGGGGAAAAGGAAACAGATCTGCTATCATACGCATCCCTATTAATGAAAGAAATAATTGTGAATCAAAACGTATTGAATTCAGAGCCCCTGATCCATCTTCTAACCCATATCTAGCATTTTCAGCAATAGTCGCTGCAGGGCTTGACGGTATCAAGAACGCGATAGATCCTGGTAGTTCTACTGATGAAAATATTTACAAAATGTCTGATTCTAGAAGATGGAGCTTAGGAATAAAATCACTTCCAGGGAGCTTAGGAGAATCACTCGAAGCATTGAATAGTGATTCAGACTACCTGAAGAAATACTTTTCCGACGAGCTACTGGAGACTTTCGTTATGCTCAAAAATGAGGAAGTTGCAATGGTCGAAGACAAATCAATCACACAAGAGCTTATGTTTTACTATGATATTTAGTAACAATGGTGTTCTAAAGATGGTTTATTTACTAATTTAAAGAAAATAGAGTCTCATATTCTGAATTGAGCCGGATTTTACTGACCTATTTCCTGGATCTAAGAGGGACCAAGAATCATGATAGGTCCGCCAGGATATTTGCCGTTATAAGTTAAGTATCTAAGTTTTTGTCAATATGACAATCTAAATATTAATGATTTTAGATGGTAACATGTGGCCTAAATTATGATACTTAACTTATTACCTGATCCGGTAAAATACAAACGTATGGTCCTAGCGTTGTATTTTGCATTCAAAACATGCCAATATAGTTTCTAAAACCATTTCGTGATATCTTTTCTGTCGACAGCAATTTATGACGACTATTAAACTGAACTTCAATGCAATATTCGATTCTTTCATAACAACGGAATCATGCTTTCACCGGTATTTTGAAGTCTTCCTCAACCGGTTCGACCGGTTGAAAGAGTATGGCATCAATCGTTACCTTAGGTATGAAGATTCCTCCATTGCTAAACTTGTAAGAAGCAGATTCAACCCCCCAGGATGAATGAAGCGACTGTTGATATAATGTCTTATTCTCTGGAGTGTCGATTGAAAATACATAGTCAATGTGTTTTTGATTGTTGTTGGTTTTTTTGTCAATAAAGGTAATTTTAAAATGAGTGATTTCTCCAGCTTTAGGTAATGCTGGAGTCCAAGCTAGTTGTACTTCCACATTGTTTTTCAGATTAACAAGACTTACTGATGAGATGTCGTTAGTAACAGAAACATTACCTTGCATCCAGGCATAGATGGGAGACGAAAAATGATAAAAGCCAAGATTGTTAAATTTAAAAGCGTATGAGCCATTTGGTTTTATCACG